>CAINVS010000582.1 GCA_903854205.1 uncultured Bacteroidota bacterium
TACAAAGTACTTGTCATGTTCAGCTTTATCTCCCAAAAAATCATGATGAACTCCATATTATTCGTATGGCTAATCCCTGCTCAACTTCATCTTCTTTCGCTTACACTCATTTCAACTATTTTGGTATTGATTTTTGGTGAGTTTCTGCCAAAAGTCATATTCAAATCGCTGGCCACGCCCATCCTTTTCCTTTTTGCCTACCCATTTTATCTTATCAAACTGCTGCTGTCTCCATTTGTTTGGGTTATGGTAAAATCATCTTACGGACTTTTAAGAATAATTTTCGGAATAAAAGCAAAGGAAGACGAACAAGCCTTTACAAAATTGGATCTCGAGCATTTTATTAAAAGTATTAAAACAAATAATACGGAGGAGATAGACCACACACTTTTCCAAAATGCGTTGTATATAGGTATGGTGAAAGTTAAAGACTGCATGATACCCCGCAATGAAATTCAGGCTATCGATATCGACTGCAGCATTGAAGAACTGAGGGCTAAATTTATAGAATGCCAAAACTCACGTCTGATTATCTATGATGAAAGTATAGACGAAATAAAAGGTTATGTACATCATCAGCGGCTGCTTGAAAATCCGAAAGATATCAGAAGTATCATGTTTAAAATCTCGGTGGTTCATGAATTTGCACCTGTCCGTGAATTAATGCACCGGCTAATCAAGGAAAAAATAAATATTGCCTGGGTTGTAGATGAGTTTGGAGGTACTGCCGGAATCCTTACTTTGGAAGATATTCTCGAACAGATTGTTGGCGATATTTCTGATGAGTACGATCCGGAACCACTTCATGAACGAATTTCAGAGAATGAATTTTTATTCTCTGGCCGTCTGTCTATCGATTATGTGAATTCAGAATATGATCTTTTAATTCCCGATAGCGATAACTACAATACACTTTCCGGCTTTTTGGTGTCGGAACTGGAAACTATACCTGAACAGGGCAGCCGCTATCATTGGAATCATCTGGAATTCCATTTTGATCAGGTCAGTGAAACCAAAATTGAAACGGTCAGAGTGAAACGACTTTTTGAAGCGGATGACGAGAGTGTTGTGTATGAACGCTAGATATAGAACTATCTTTTATTCGGCAGACCTGTGATGAAGCTATCTTTTTTATTTATACTAAATCATTAAACAGCTTGCTGAATAAAACAGCAAGTCCAAACATAATTACTTAATTTTTTTCTTAGAAAGCGAATTCAGCTCAATTTCCATTTCATTGTCCCAATCTGCCCTCAGACTGATTGGCTTCGAGCGGGTCTGTGTTTCCGGCTGTCTTTTTTGAAGATAATTTCCGGCAGTGTAGCGTTTATTGGCATCGTTGTCATGTACCACTTCTATTGTATAACGCTTAGGCTCAAGAAAAGGGAAGGCCTTTTCCCAGATAGTACTGTTTGTGAAATAAAACTCAATGATGGGCAGGTCCTTTTCATCCAAAAGCCGCACAATATAATTCATACTGCTGTCGGCATTCGTAATTTTAACTTTCAAATTACCCAAATCCTTATCTTTTAGTACCTTGTAAGTTCGCTTTAATGTATCCGTATTCGTTTCTCCCCAGATATCTGTAATTGCTCCTGGAAGAATTCGAATCTCAGAAACTGAGCTGTTCAAAGCTGTTGCTGGTTGAAAAATCAGTCGTCTTGGGTGTGTAGAGTCAATTTTTGTTGCGGATTTAACAACTGTTGTAGAGTCCAAAACCTGAATTTTATCAAAATCTACCGATTTTATTGGGCGGCTATAATCCATTTCTCCACCCTTTTTGGGGTGCAGATAAAAATTCTCATCGGGTTTGGCCTTTGTTTTGGCAGCGCCGCTTCCGGCCTCCTGAACACTGACGACCAATGCCTTTTCGGGCAATTTACCCTCTTCTCCGCCCTTCACATCTATGGTGTCGACAAATGCAAGTGCCGGAATTTCCAGCCGCAGCTTCCAATTATCTGCAGGCGCGCCATTGAACCAATAGAGCAGGCTATCTCTTCCCGACTCCGTTACCGTCAGTAAATTGCCCGGCAGGAGCGGCTGAAGGATGATTTTGTCATAAATAGACTGGTTGAACTGCAATTTCAGTCTGTTTCTATCGACAACTTTGGCACTGAGAATTTTCACAGGCTCTTCTTCTTTGAAAAGGCGCAGTTTCAAAATGCCCTGCGTGCTGTCACTCAAAAACAGGGGCTCTGGCAAAAAGGCTATCTGCTCAGCGGCCTGATCGTATTTGTAGTTATTGTTGTTATCAATCAGAGCAAAGATTTTGAAATTTCCCTCCCGGATATTTTCAAAACGGAATCCTCCCTGAGCATCAGTCTTTGAAATATAAAGCGGTCTTTCTTTGTATGGCAGTGAATCATCAGTTCCGGCATAGATCATCACCCAAACCTTATCAACAGGGGTTCCTGCAATAGCATCTGTCACCTGACCGAACAGATTGAGTGAATCGAGAATTGGCCCTGTCGAAAATACAAAACGCAGATTCTGTGCCGGATTATTCTCGGTATAGTCTTTTACTGCTTCTCCAAACTGAACAGAATAGGTGGTATTGGGCTGCAATTCCTCTTTAAATTTCAGCACCACACTCTTATTTTTAATTTTTACCTCCGGCTTATTCTGCAATGGCGGCGAAATCAACATCTGATTGGCCGGATCATTCAAAACCACCCATTCGTTGAAGGTGAGAATAATTTCCTTTTCTTTGAAATTGGTCTGCAGATTGGGCGTAGAATAGCGGGACGAGTCCAACCTTGGCGGCTGTGTATCTTTGGGACCGCCCGTGAGGGGGCGCTGCTCGGCACAGGAGCTGAACAGTAAAAAGATAAGGGATAAAAGGAAAAAGTATCTTATCACAGTTAAAGGATAATTTGTATCAAGTATTATGTATCAGGTATCAGGATTTTTTCCAATAAACAGTAAAATAGTAATTCTGACTATTTCTACAAATGAAAAATCTGAATCACTTTAAAATCCTGATATCTGATACCCTCTACCAAGTACTCACTACCAAGTACCCATCTAAAAATCCGACTTAAAATGAAACTGAATCTCCGGAAAATCCTGTCTTGCAGAATCAAGCATCCAAGGCGTTTCCGCCAGATAGACATCGCGATTCTCTTTGTCCTTCGCCATAAAGCTGGTTTTTTTGCGGGTAAATTCGTCCAGTTTTGCTTTGTTGTCGCTTGTTATCCAGCAGGCTTTGAAGAGCTGAATCGGCTCATAGCGGCATTTTGCCCCATATTCATTTTCCAGACGGTGCTGCAATACTTCAAACTGCAGTTGTCCGACTGTGCCGATAATTTTTCGGCCATTGTGATTTCTGATAAATAGCTGTGCAACTCCTTCATCCATCAGCTGTTCGATGCCTTTTGCCAGCTGTTTCGACTTCATAGGATCGGCATTTTCAATATATTGGAACAGCTCGGGCGAGAAGCTCGGAATGCCTTTATAGTGAAGGATTTCACCTTCGGTGAGTGTATCTCCGATTTTGAAATTGCCCGCATCGTAAAGACCCACAATATCGCCCGGATATGCCTCATCAACCACCTCTTTTTTGGATGCCATAAAGGTTGTCGGATTCGAGAATTTCATTTTCTGTCCCTTGCGTACATGCAGGTAGTTGGTATTGCGTTGGAAAGTGCCGGAACAGATGCGCAGAAAGGCGATGCGGTCGCGGTGGCGCGGATCCATATTGGCATGTATTTTAAAGACAAATCCGCTGAATTTTTCCTCATCGGGTTTTACCAAGCGCTCCTCAGTCTGGTATGCATGCGGCGGCGGCGCTATTTCAACAAAACAGTCCAACATTTCCTTCACACCAAAATTATTCACGGCCGAACCGAAGAAAACGGGTGATAACTGTCCTTCCAGATAATATTCGCGGTCAAATTCCGGATAAACCGAGGTTATCGTTTCCAATCCTACACGTAGTTCCTTTGCAGGTCTTTCGCCGATATGTTTTTCAAGCTCGGGGCTGTTCGGATCTTCAAATTCCAACACATTGCCATATTTGGTTCCCGGTGCAAAAAGGTTGAGTTTATGTTCGTACAGATTATAAACGCCCTTGAAGTCGGAACCCTCGCCAATAGGCCAACTCAACGGACAAACACTGAGTTTGAGTTTGGATTCTATTTCGTCCAAAAGGTCGAAGGCATCTTTACCCACACGGTCCATTTTATTGACAAAGACAATAATTGGTGTATCGCGCATGCGACAGACCTCCACCAGTTTTTCTGTCTGTTCCTCAACACCCTTTGCGACGTCAATAACCACAATTACACTGTCCACGGCGGTTAGCGTGCGATAGGTATCCTCCGCAAAGTCTTTGTGACCCGGCGTGTCGAGGATATTCACCTGACAATCGGCATATTCAAAACCCATAACCGAGGTGGCCACCGAGATACCGCGCTGTTTCTCGATTTCCATAAAGTCGGAGGTGGTGGATTTTTTAATCTTATTCGATTTTACGGCACCTGCCACCTGAATTGCACCACCAAAAAGCAATAGTTTTTCGGTGAGCGTGGTTTTACCCGCATCGGGGTGTGCAATGACCGCAAAGGTGCGGCGTTTGGATATTTCCTGTTCTATTTTTGACATGGTATTTTGATGTGCGGATGTGCGGATATGGTGATATGCGGATTTTGTCAGCAAACCGACGAGACTAGTTGTGCGGGTATCTGGATGTTTTAGGATTAACTCACCCCTCCCTACGAGTATCCCCTCTCTTAGAAAAGAGGTTAGCTCAATGGTCTGTTAAAAAATCAATGCACTTATTTTGCAGCAAAGGTAGAGAAAAAACTAAAACTATTCAATCTTATGTTTTTGGCAGCTTGTATTATTTTGGGGGTAACGTTAGTTTAAATTTAATTAGTGTTAAGCTCAATTTCTGGTACTGATGTTTTACAAGATAGCTTAAGCACTAAAGCCGCCCAGGAAAACCTGATTTGGTCAAATATCCAAAACACCCGCGATAACACAGCCACGCTCTTAGATATAGACAATAGCAATATTGCAGTGTCCGCTGTTTTTGAGGACAATGAGAAAAAGGTAAATGAGGTCTATCTAAATAGCATTGCAAAGGGTAATGCAGACTACACAGCCGATCAATTGGCTATCTTACAGTTTGTTGCCGGACAATGTCCTTGGGATGGGGGTAATGCCGTTTTCCGCGCCTGGTATGTTGGCCTTGGTACAAAGTGATTATTAATGATGAAAGTATGTGTGAGGCTAAGTCTTTGCCGGAAGATTATAATCAAGGTGAAAAAACTGTCATTGAAGACATTTTTGTTGAAAATGACTATTTGAAGCTTTATCCAAACCCTACACAAGACCATATCAGCATAGAACTTCAAAGCGAAATTGACGCTAAAATTGAGTCCGTGGAAATTTTCAATTTAAACGGTATTGATTGGCAGGGAGAAGGTTGTGGGGTATTGAAGTGTATTGATCCCGTCTTGGGTCGGGACAAGTTGTGCGGATGATTCAATTACCAGTTATGATTGATTTTTCAATACAAACGGATGCCCGGGTTTCAACCCGGGACTTGCTACAGCTCCAGCGGAGCGGCCTGTTCTTAGCCCTAGGGCGGGAAGGTGATTTGAGCCACAGCGTGGTGACCTATTGAACACATCTTGAAAACAGAAACACAGATTTGGACTTTGTCCAGTGCAGATGGGACTGATGCACACAGATTTTTAAGCCATTGTGTCAATACCGATTTCAGACAGATTAACTACGTTAAGACGGATATTCACAGATTGACGAAACTTTCGCATAAAATCTGATGCTTTTAAGCTCAGATTTTTCAATACCAACGGATGCCTGGGTTTCAACCCGGGACTTGCTACAGCTCCAGCGGAGCGGCCTGTTCTTAGCCGACAGGCGGGAAGGTGTTTTGAGCCACAGCGTGGTGTCCTATTAAAACCTATTTTCGAATACAACCCATCAAAAAAAGCCCCCAAAACATTTCAATTTTGGAGGCTAGTTTTAACAAACCGAATTTAAATTATTCCTTTATCAATTTTTTGGTTTCTGTACCAGTCGGCAGTTTGATTTCTACAAAATACTGCCCGGCAGGCCATGAGCGCATGTCAATATTTTCGTTCAGTTCCTTAGTGTTGCTGTAGTTTTTGTTAAAAATGCGCTGGCCAAGGTTGTTGTAAACGGCTATTTCAAAATCCTGCGCCTGGTTAAGTTGTAAATCCAGACGGGTTTGTGCCGTGGCGGGATTGGGATAAAGCGCCGAGCTGATTATGGATTCAGGACTTTTTACCAAAGCAAGTGGCGGCTGGTTTACGGTTACACTTGTAGTTGAGCTACAGTTGTTTGCATCTGTGATTGTAACAGTATAAGAACCCGCTGCTACAGCATTCAAATCCTCTGTATTTGCTCCGTTAGACCAATTGAAACTATATGGCGAAGCGCCTCCGCTCACCGTAAGATTAACTGTTCCGTCAGTCGCTCCGTGAAAAGTAGCTCCTGTGCTGCTGCCGCTTGCTGTGGGGCTATTGTTGATTGTAAGATTAAGTGTGATAATAGAATCACAACCGGCAGTATTGGTCAAATTCTGTGTGTAAGTGCCGCTTTGTGTATAGGTTTGGTTGTTGAGGGTGTAGCTGTTGCAGGAGGATTGGGTGAGGGTGTTTGATGTCCCAACTTGTGTATTATATAAATTTGCTATCTCGCATTGTGTTAGGACTCGGTTCCAGATGCCGATATCGTCGAGTTTACCAAAAAAGAATTGATTAGGAGAACCAGAGTAAACAGCTGCACCAAAACCAAGAGTAGTGCTACCAAGTACTGATATAGTGTTATTTGAGTTACCTTGTAGGACGCCATCAATATAAAACGATGACAAATTTGAATTTACATCATAAATAGCAATAAAATGGTGCCATGAGGTATCACTTGATACTTGAGATGAAATAAAAACGTTACCACCACTCACACCATTAGCCATATCATAATTTATAGGGGCGTTAGATCTAATTGAACTCTCTGTGCTATTGGAGTTATTTCGTAAGTGTGTAGCTATTCCAGGATTCTGAATAGATAATTTTCCCCACACTGAAACAGATATACTACCTATTAAATTTAAAGAAGTTGAATTTTGAACCTCAATCCAATCATTTCCATCAAAACTATAAGCTTTACTAGCTAATCCATTTCTATCTGTCGTCAAGGTCGCCCCATTCACCGTCCCATTATTCCCATTACCACTTTCATCATTGGCATTGCCATTAAAAGGCCACCAGCCTACAAGACCGTTTGTGGGTACATAATTCGGAACCTGCGCAAAGGAAAGTGTTGCTGTAAAAAGCAGCAGCATGTTGATTAACAAGGTTTTCATAAGATGAAAATTTTTAATTTCCACCCGTCCCCCGGCAGTAGTGATTGGATTAATAAAATCAGCGTGGGACAGTTGCCGGGACTTCGTATCAGAGGCCCGACCAAGAGCCCTACCCACAAAGCACAGCAACGCCCACGCCTTGACGTGAGCGTACTGCAACTCTCCTGTGGGTGAAAATTTGGTCGGTTTCTGATACAGGTTCGTTAGCAAACGCTAATTATATGATAATATGCATTCCTCTTTAGGAAGCTTCGTATTTTTTATAATGCAAAATATACTTATTTTTCTTATTTAAAGTAGGCTTCTCAATATTTATTTATTTGGCATATTGTACCATTTAATAAAGGCTTAGATTTTTAAAATCTTTTCCTTATTTTTGTATTACAAAAACAAAGTAACATGACTAAAATTGCAAATCGCAGTGTGCTGATTACCGGTGGAGCAGCAGGCATTGGCAAACTGATCGCAGAGCGCTGCTTAGAAGAACGCGCCTACAAAGTAATTCTCTGGGATATCAATGAAGCCAAACTGCTGGAAACAAAGGAAGAATTTGCCAAAGAAGGCCATGAAATCCTCACCGATGTTGTAGACGTCGCTGATCTGAAAGATATTATCCGTGCCGCTGAAGCCTTGAAAACAGAAATCGGCACGCTCGATATTCTGTTTAACAATGCAGGGATCGTCGTTGGCAAAAGTTTTGACAAGCATACACATCGCGATATTTCAAAATCAATAGACATCAATGTTTCCGGAGTCATGCACGTTGCATTGGAATTTTTGCCGGGCATGATAGATCAGAATGAGGGACATATTATCAATATTGCCTCAGCTGCGGGTCTCATTCCCAATCCCAACATGTCGGTCTATGCTGCAAGCAAATGGGCTGTTGTGGGCTGGTCTGAGTCGATTCGTCTGGAACAGGAAGAAAACAACACAGGTGTAAAAATTACTACTGTCATGCCAAGTTATATCAATACGGGCATGTTCGACGGCGTAAAATCTCCTGTGCTGACACCGATTATGGAACCTGAATTTATCGTTGATAAAATCATGCAGGCGGTAAAAAATGACGAGATCATTCTCATGGAGCCTTTCATGACCAAAACCATTCCTTTATTGCGCGGTATTCTGCCAACAAGAGCTTTCGATTTCATCGCGGGTAAGATCTTTGGGGTATATAAAACCATGGAAAATTTCAAGGGCAAACCCAATCATGAAGCTGTTCCCGACAAGGAAGAACTGAAAGCCGAAAAAGTGAAAACCGAGAAGAAAAAACCGGTGAAAAAGGAAGAGGAAAAAGAGAATATTGAAAGGATTTAAAATAAGATGAAAGTTTAAAGATCAAAGTTGAAAGATCAGTTCATAATTTATTCCAAAGATTACTTTTAACTTCAATCTTTAAACTTTTTACTTACAAAAATGAGGCTGTCCAAAAGTATGGGCAGCCTCGTTTTTTATTTGGACTCCAAAATGAGTCGTTTATCGTAAATCAAATTTTAGGCTTATAATTCCTTTTTGCCGTAAAGCACAACTTTAATCTTTGATCTTTAATCTTTGTGATCTTTATAAGAAAATTATTTTTTCTCGTATTTGCAATGCAATTTCAGCAGATCAACGCTGTCAATTCCACTCAAAAGTGTTTTGATATAGCCTGTTCCGATATTATACACCCAACCATGCAGTTGCAGCGACTGTTTATTAGCCCAAGCCTGTCTTACAATATTGGTATTTCCCAAGTGGCTTATCTGTTCTACGACATTTAGCTCCACAAGTCGGTCAAAACGCTCATGCTCTGCCATTGCATCCAACTCATCATCGTGAAAGTGCATCGTATCTCTGATCTGTAGCAGCCAGTTATCCAAAATGCCGTAACTGCCCTCTCCCATTGCCGCTTTTACACCGCCGCATTCATAATGTCCGCAGACAATGACGTGTTCCACTTTCAAATATTCGACAGCATATTTCAATACACTGAGGAAATTAAAATCGGTATAGCTTACCAGGTTGGCAATATTGCGGTGGACAAAAAAATCGCCCTGTGTAGTTCCCGTTACTTCATTTGGCGGTACCCTGCTGTCACTGCATCCCAGCCAAAGTACTTTTGGTTCCTGTCCTTTTGCTGCACGAATAAAAACTTCGGGGTCAAGTTCCAATTGTTCTTTCACCCATTGCTGATTATTATCCAACAGTTCTTTGATATAATTTTCGGATAGCATAGTTTTAATTTTTTGAATTTTCAACAATAATAGTAATACTATAATGTCTGCAATTTAAAAAACAATCTTTGTTTTTTCAATCAAAATCATTTTTTTTTAAATAGTGTGGTATTAAGACGCAAGCTTTTATGTAATGTATTTTAACAGCTTACAAATAAATTCGCATACATAATTGGTGGTCATATTAATATTTCTTCCCGATCACTACTATCAGATTTTTTATTTTTTGAATCGTTTACATTTACAAACAACATCAGAAAAAAAGCATGCATAGCTGCACCAACAGAAATAAAAAGGGTGTTTTCTGTCAGTAAGGAGGTGAAAATAATTGTATAAAAAAGCAGCAGCCAGACAGATTTATAGGCCTTCCTGTAAAAAAGCGGAAAGAAAAAGCAGCCTAAAAAGGCCAAAAGGCCAATAATCCCGGTACCTGCATAAAAAGATATAAACTGATTGTGCGGTTGCATCGTGCGCTGTTCCGGATATTGCTCTTTGTAAATTTTATCCTGTTCCCGGTAAAGATCCCCCACGCCAACACCTATCCAGGGATTTTGTGCCGCAACCTTCAGCGCTACCTGATAAGATAAGAGTCTTTGTGTATCCGATAAATTTCCAATATTTCCTGCCTGAAACTGCTCCCAATTGTATTTCATCAGGTAATATTTCTGATTAAAACTTGGCAGGGTATAAAAGGCTATAATTGGTACCAGAACAATGCTGCCCAAAACGACAGAACCCAGTATCCAACTCCTTTTTACCAAAATCATCCTGAAAGCAAAAACAGATAAACCGGCATAAAATGCCAATAAACCGCTGCGCACTGAAAGGAGATGCAGCATGATCAGCAAAAAACCTGCAAGTCCCATCAAAAGGAATCTTTCCCATTTCCAAAAAAACACAAAACGGTCTTTGATCAGTTTGCCTGCACTGAAAATGCTGATTGAGAGCAGCAGACTGAAACGGATATGGTCATTTTGGGGCGTGGCGATGGCCTTGCTGAGTGACAGATGCTGCTGGTAAAATTCAAAATTATTCAGATAATTAACCAGCACCCACATAGATGCTGCACTGATGAGTACCAGAAAAAAATACAGTATTGCATTGACCTGTTTTTTGCTGAAAGGCGGCAAAAGTCCAAAGGACAGGGGAAGAATAAGAAAGGGCAGCATGACGCGTAACTGTCCCCAAAATCGGGTACTGTCCTCTGAATAAATTCCGCTGAGCAGGACGACAGCAAAAATTCCGAAGCTGACTAATGCAGTTTTATTGCTGTACAGCCTTGAAAAATCAGCCTTCAAATCTTTACTGATAAAAGCAGAGAGCAGGAGCAAAAACATACCAATGGTTATCAGGAATTTTGACATCACCAATCCTGTAACAATTGTAAGGCAGGCCAGCAGGGCTGTTTTTTCTCGCATTGCTTTCACATCAGATTAAAGAAAAGATCAGAGTTCAAATCGAAGGTATTTTATTGTCAGACCTTTTTCGAGATGCATCTGTTCATAGTAGGTTTTGATGGTCCACTCGGGCATCTGCTCGGGCAGGGTATAAATATTATCATGGGCAAATTGCAGCTTCAATTTTTCTTCTATTACCCTTTTCATTGTAAAATCATACAGTTCCGGAGAATCTGTCTTCAAATGTATCAATCCGCCGGGTTTCAACACCTTTCTGTACCAATCCATAAAAAAATTGGAGGTAAGCCGTTTCCTTGGTTTTTCGAGCTGCGGATCTGCAAAGGTGATCCAAATTTCGGACAATTCACCAGGCGCAAAATAATAGCTGATAAAGTCGATCTGACTTCTGATAAAGGCTACATTGGTTAATCCCTCCTGAATAGCGGCAGTTGCTCCGCGCCAAAGGCGGTTGCCTTTGAGATCCATACCGATAAAATTTCGCTCTGGATACATTCTTGCCAGACCTACTGCATATTCGCCTTTACCGCAAGCAAGTTCAACAGTAATGGGATTGTCATTTCCAAAAAAATCATGCCAGTGGCCCTGCATATTCACCTTCTTTCCTTCGGAATTGACCAGATTATTTGTCAGTACCTCATGGTTTTGAAAAACGTTTGGGAGGGTGCCTATTTCAACAAATTTTTCCTGTTTGCCTTTTTTGCTCATATTATTAAACGGTATTTTTTTTATCTATGGATAATTGCGGCTGCAAAAATAGGAAATAGTCAGACAAAAAAATTCCAAACGGGAAAATCCTGTTTGGAATTTGTATTTTATCTTGATGTTGTAATGTGGCGCTGAGCTGAAGTGGTAATTTAAAAATCACGATTACCATCCGCACATCATCACATCATCACATCCGCACATCATTACTTCGGCTGCATCAGTTTTTCATAGACCACATTGGTATGCGTCGGTTTGAAAGCAGGACCTTTGAGCTGTGCTGTAATATAAATTGCTTTCAGATTGAGCTGCTTTTCGTCCCCTTCGCGAAGAGTAATCTGACGATAATCCAAAGCGGCTTTCAGGCTGTTTTGCATGAGTTCAATTTCTTCCTGAGTAGCGGCACGGCCTCCTTTCTTCTCAAAGAATTTATCGGACAGCTGCTGAGCCAATGTTTTCTTTTTGGCTTTTACTACCAATGCCAGTTTTGCAAACTCTTTATTTTGCTGATCGAGTGCATCTTTGGCTTTGGCAAATTTTGCCTGCAGCTTAGGATCGGCATTATTGAAAGCTTCGATGTAACTGCTGAAAGCGGTCTGAAGTTCGCGAACTGCAAGCAGGTCTTTTCTGGCGAGATCACCTTTTTTAACTTTGGCGCTCACTTCGCTTTTGATGACGGCAAACTTCGATTTCAGTTCTTCTGTAGCCGTTTTCAATACAGCTGTCTGATCTTTAATATCAGCAATGCGTTCTTCTTTATTTTGAGCTACTTCTTTTTTGGGTGCAGACGTTTTCTTTTCCTCTTTGGCAGCATTGCCAAATTTGGCGCTGATGGCTGAAGTCACAGAACCAACTTTTGCGACATTGCCGACTGTTTCTTCTTCAGCTTCCTCGTTATCTGCGCCACCTTTTTCAATGATATTGGCGACCAGACCGATTTTGCCCAGAATCACCTTATCCAATGCTCTGACTCCTTTGGTTTTTATGCGGCCGTGACGGATTTCCAGATTGAATTCCTCTCCAGCCTGAGTTTCTTTACCGAAACTGGCATTGCCGAAGGCGAAATCTTTTTGAGAGCGCTTACGTGCAGTATTTTTGTAATATTTTTCCCAGGTTCCTCTGAAATCACCGACTACAATAAATGGCAATTCTTTTCCCGGCAGATCGGGGAAGCTCCATTCTGTAATAATCATGAAATTGGTTGTCTGACCGGGTTCACTGCAGGCAGCTTTCATGCGCTTCAGCTCTTTGATTAACATTTTGCGGTATTCGATGAAGCCTAAGCCTTCGATATCATCAGGAAGAATTTTTGGTTTCAGCATAGAATTCTATTTGAGAATTTGTCCCGAAAATCGGGATGATGATTTGTGGATGATTTCAAATCTGATTTGTCAGTCAACCTATTTATTTAAATCAACCAACCGAAGCTGCAATTTATCAAATTAATATGAAAATACAAAGGGTTAATATAAATTTCTACCATCTGTCCGTATTACACTGAAACCTCCGCCTTGATATGCGGGTGCGGGTCATAACCCATCAGTTCAAAATCTTCATATTTGAAATCAAAAATAGATGTTACGTCCGGATTGATCTTCATCTGCGGCAGGGGGCGCAATTCGCGGCTCAACTGCAGTTCTGCCTGTTCGAGGTGATTCAGATAGAGATGGACATCACCGAAGGTATGAACAAAATCTCCGGGTTTCATTCCGCAGACCTGAGCCATCATCAAAGTAAGCAGCGCATAGGAAGCTATATTGAAAGGTACGCCCAGAAAAGTGTCGGCACTGCGCTGATAGAGCTGACAGGACAATTTGCCGTCGGCCACATAGAACTGAAAAAGACAATGACAGGGGGCAAGTGCCATTTTGGGCAGATCTTCCACATTCCAGGCCGAAACGATGATTCGTCGGGAATCGGGATTTTTTTTCAGGGTCTCTACTGCCTGAACAATCTGATCTATACTGCCGCCGTCGCGGGTGGTCCAGCTGCGCCACTGTTTACCGTAAACAGGCCCCAATTCGCCGTTTTCGTCTGCCCATTCATCCCAAATACGCACCTTGTTGTCCTGAAGGTACTTCACATTGGTATCTCCGGCCAAAAACCAGAGCAGTTCATGAATGATACTTCGCAAATGCAGTTTTTTTGTTGTTACCAACGGGAAGCCTTCTTCCAGATTGAAACGCATCTGATAGCCAAAAACACTGATAGTACCGGTGCCGGTGCGATCTTCTTTTTTTGTACCCTTATCGAGAATATGCTGCAGGAGTTCCTGATATTGTTTCATAATCTATTATTGGTCAATATTTTTACAATGTAAAGTTGAAAGCATTTTCAAATTCCAGTACTTGTTTTAAAATTAGGACACAAGATAAGCAAGTTGTTTATTTATCTTTTCAAATTTTTATAATTTTACAGCTATTCACAACCCAATTAAACAAAACTAAATTTCCATGAAACTAAACATCTTTTTATTTGCGCTTATTTGCCTTATGGCAATAACATCCTGCAATTCAAACGCTGATGCTGCTAAATCGGGCACTGAGGCCAAAGAAGATACGAAGGCTGAAGAGAAAAAGCCGGAAACACCCGAAGAGAAAGCCGCTGCCGCTGATGCTGAAGTAAAAACTATTGATGGACTATCCCTGAAAAAGGTAAAAAAACGTTACCAAAATCCCGATCCGGAAAAATATTATGACATGGCCATCTTTTATGCCTATTACAAGGATGATAAGCTGATGAAATTGGAGGAATCAATGGGTGAAGAGGGTTATATATCTACGAGTCATTACTACTTCAAAGAGGATAAGGTTTTTTATTGTTATACCGAAAGTTCCTATATGGACAATTTGTATCTGACCAGAAAAGATTATATTGAAAATGACGCCATGTATAGAATTGTCGGCAAAGAAAAGGATTCTCAGGATGAGGATATCAAATTTGAAAGCCTGAAAGAGGCTCCATACGGAGAAAAAGAATTAAAGAACACCAGTGAGGGCTTCAAAAAAGGAATGGAGGAAACCATGAAAAACTTCAAGGCTGCTAAAAATGATTAAGTAATTATCCGGCTAAATAAAAAAGAGCGACAATGTGCTGAAACACATAGACGCTCTTTTAATTTATTTGAATTTTGAAACTAGCTCACAATACTGATCAATTCCAGATCGAAGATCAGGGTAGCAAATGGTGGAATATCTCCACCTGCGCCACGCTCGCCATAACCAAGGTTATGAGGAATGTACAAACGCCATTTTGAACCTACAGGCATGATCTGCAGGGCTTCCTGCCAACCCTGAATGAGGTTGCCTACCGGAAACTGTGCAGGTTCTCCGCGCATGATAGAACTGTCGAAGATGCTGCCATCGAGCAGGCGGCCTTCGTAGTGTGCCATAACAGTATTGCGTGCAGTTGGAATTTTACCCTCGCCCGCTTTCAAAATTTCATATTGCAGTCCGCTTGGGCGGCTCAGCACCTCAGTGCGCTTTGCATTCTGCTCCAAAAAGGCAGTCTCTTCACCCAAAGAGGCTTTTGCGCGGGAGGTAAGCACATCCTGCATATAAGCCTGTACCTGACGGGCTGCTTTATCCATAGTTGCATCATCTGCAACTCCGTTGATGGCATCTTCGATGCCACGAGCCAGTGACAAAAGGTCCATATCTTCGGGATTTACCTGATTGGCCAGATTGCCGCCAACCAAAAGTCCCACCTGATAGCTAAGTTCTTTCATAAAAAATTGACTTGTATTGAAATTATAAAAATGCAAAAACTTTATTCGTTGATTCCCAAAAGTTCTACTTCAAAAATAAGGACAGAGTTTGCAGGAATTTTACCTGCCGGATTGCTGCCATAACCGAGGTTTGCCGGGATATACAATTTGTATTTTGAACCTACGGACATCAGCTGCAAACCTTCCTGCCAGCCCTGGATTACGCCACCCAACGGGAAAGAAATTGGCTCTTTGCGCTCAACAGAACTGTCGAAAACTGTACCATTGATTAAAGTACCGTGATAGTGTACTTTTACTTTATCCTGAAGGGTTGGTTTAGCACCGCTTCCTTCTTTGATTAGCTCATATTGCAATCCGCTCGCAGTGGTTTTTACCTCTTTGCGTTTGGCATTGGTTTCTAGGAATTTCATACCTTCTTCAGTACTTTTCGACTGTGCCTGCTGTTGGAACTTGTTGAATTCTGCCTGTACCAAAGTTTGAGCTGCCTGTACATCCATTTCAGGAGTGCCTTCACCCAAAGCAGCTTTCAAACCTTTTGCCAATTCTTCGGCATTGATGTCTGCAGCTGTAATTCCGCGTGTTTTCAAATCCTGACCGATCAGCATACCGAAAGCATAGCTCAGGTTTTGACCCTTAGGTGATTTTTTGTCTGCATCGATAAAACTCATCATAAAGAATACTCCCATTCCGAGAACGGCCCCAAAGGCAATCAATTTGATATTTTTCATAAGCTAAAATTGTTTTTTTTAAAATTATGATAATGTAAGTAGGATCATGCGTCTCACAGCAAAGACAGCGCCAAAAAATTAAGTAATGAAACAAAAAGATAAAAGCCAAAAGATTCATATTCTTTCAGCTTTTATCTTTAATCTTCCAACTTTATTATTTACCGTTAATTTTAAACAGTTCGATTTCGAAAATCAGGGTAGCATTCGGTCCGATTCCACCCGGTGAACCCTGTGGGCCATAAGCGAGGTCGGAAGGAATATATACTCTCCATTTTGAACCTTTTGGCATCAGCTGCAGGATTTCTGTCCAGCCTTTGATTACACCTGAAAGTGCAAACTCAATTGGTTCGCCACGCTCTACAGAACTGTCAAAAACAGAACCGTCGATTAGTGTACCGTGATAATGTGTGGTAACTTTATCGGCTGCAGTAGGTTTAGCACCGCTACCGGCTTTGATTACCTCATACTGCATACCACTTGCAGTGGTTTTCAGTTTTGGATTTTTTTTCATGTTTTCTTCCAAAAACTTTTTACCTTCTTCCAGATTGCGCTGACTCATAGCCTCTTTCATTTTAGTGGCCTGATTTTGTACAACCAGCTGTGCAGTCTGTTCGTCCATTTCCAAAGTACCTTCACCCATAGCTGCCTTATAGCCTTTGAGATAATCTCCCTCATTGAAATCAGAAATTGTTATGCCCATTCCTTTCAGGTTATTGCCGAAAAGAATACCAACAGCTTCTGCAAATTTAGGGCTGATATTTTTAGGATTTGCTCCTCCTGTTTTTTTCAATTCCATGAGGCGCATTGCTTCCTTATTGGAGAAAGCCATACCGTCCTGCAATTCTTTTTTTGATTTTTTGCCATCCAATACTGCTTTCACAGCATTTGTCAACTCTTCAGATTTTACTTCGTTGAGGGTGAGTCCGAGTTGATTTTTAAGGCTTGAACCTGCCAATACACCAAAGGCATAGTTGAGATTGCCCTGTGGCGTAACTGCGTTATTTTGTGTTTTGCTTGTGTCTGCAGCTGTCTGATCTTCTTTGCCGCTTTGAGCGCCGCCACTACAGCTGCCGAGAAATAGGCTGCCCGCTACAAAAAGGGCTAAACCTGTTGATTTAGAAATATTCATGTGTTGTTAAATATAAAATGATTTGAATTAAATAAAACAGAGATTCTTATTTCTTTTCGATGCTGAGCAGTTCAATTTCGAAAACCAAAATAGAATTTGGCGGAATATTGCCAACTGCACGTGAACCGTATGCCAATGCAGAAGGGATATACACCTTCCATTTTGAACCGGTAGGCATCAAAGGCAAAATTTCCTGCCATCCTTTGATAACACCATTTACAGGGAAGGTTGCCGGTTCGCCGCGATCAACAGAGCTGTCGAAAACAGTACCATTGGTAAGTGTGCCATGATAATGTGTGGTTACTTTGCTGGTCGGAGTTGGTTTTTCGCCGTTTCCTTCTTTCAGTACTTCGTACTGAACGCCACTTGGCAATGTTTTGACATTTTTGTTCTTTTTGGCATTGTCATCGAACCATGACTTTTCTTTTTCAACACTGGCAGATTCAGCAGATTTTTGAGCAGCTTCCATTTTCTGTGTGAAAATTTCCTGTGCTTTTTCCATAGTAGTATTGTCCAATTTATTTTTCAACGCTTTTTCCATTCCGGCCAATACTTCAGCTGATTTAATGGAATCGGGAGAAACGCCCTGCATTTGCAGGCTCATGCCCAACAAAAGTCCGTAATTGTAACTGAGGCCCATAGTGTCTACCTTAGTTTCTCCTTTTTTAGTTTTGCCTTTTTTTTGCGCCTGAGCTTCTACAGCACCGGCAAGCAGAATAACGATGGCCAATAAGGCAGTTGTGATTTGTTTCATTTTATTTAGACTTGAGATATTAGATTTGAGATATTAGATTTGAGATATTGTATCAGGTATCTGGACTAAGATTTTTTGTAGTCCTGATACCTGATACTAAGTACCAAGTACTTTGTTTAAGCTTTTGCTTTTTCAGGGTACATAGTCTTGCGCAATTCCTTTACTTCAGGATCCTGCAGATATTCATCATAGCTCATCAGTTTATCGATGGTACCATTAGGCGTGATTTCGATAATACGGTTGGCAATAGTCTGAACAAACTGGTGGTCGGAAGAGGTGAAGAGAATATGCCCGGCAAATTCGCTCAGTGACTCATTCAGTTTGGTGATTGCCTCAAGATCGAGGTGAGAAGTAGGTTCGTCCATCACCAGCACATTGCCCTCTTCGAGCATTACTTTTGACATCAGACAACGGACTTTTTCACCACCCGAGAGTACACTTGCCGATTTTTGAGTCTCCTCGCCTGAGAAAAGCATACGGCCAAGGAATCCGCGGATAAAGGTTTCATCCTTTTCGGAAGAATATTGGCGAAGCCAGTCAACCAGATTCATATCCACATTGAAATAACGGCTGTTTTCATTCGGCAGGAAAGAATGTTTCACAGTAATTCCCCATTCAATCGTACCTTTTTCAGACTGTATACCGTGATCGGCAACCAGACATTCGAAGAATTTGGTCAAGGCCAAACTGTTTTTAGACAAAAAGGCAATTTTCTGGCCCTTTTCTACTGTGAAGCTTACTTTATCGAACAGTACTTCATCAGCAATAGAGAATCGAAACTCACGGACAGAAAGAATCTGATCGCCCACCTCGCGGGTCTGTTTGAAAACAATACCCGGATATTTACGTGTGGAAGGCTGAATCTCGTCAATATTGAGTTTTTCCAAAGCCTTTTTACGGCTTGTAGCCTGTTTAGCTTTTGAAGCATTGGCCGAGAAGCGTTGGATAAAGTCCATGAGCTCCTTGCGTTTCTGCTCCGATTTTTTGTTTTTATCTGCCATTTGACGGGAAGCAAGCTGGCTTGATTCGTACCAGAAGGTATAGTTACCGGTGAAAAGTGAAATTTTCATGCGGTCAACATCGCCGATATGTGTACAGACCGAGTCGAGAAAGTGACGGTCGTGCGATACTACAATTACGGTATTTTTAAAATCAGCCAGGAAGTTTTCCAACCAGAAAATGGTTTCTGCATCCAGGTCATTGGTAGGCTCATCCAGAATCAGTACTTCGGGATTACCGTAAAGCGCCTGCGCCAAAAGTACACGTACTTTTTGGTTGGTATTCAATTCCTTCATTTCTTTGGTGTGCAGCTCTTCGGGTACACCCAAATTGCTCAACAACTCAGCTGCATCACTTTCTGCGCTCCAACCGCCCATCTCATCAAATTCGGCGCTGAGTTCACCGGCACGGATACCGTCCGCATCGCTGAAATCTTCTTTGAGATAGATTCCATCCAACTCAGACTTTACGTCATAGAGTTTTTTGTGACCCATCAATACGGTATTGAGTGGGTTAAAATTGTCGAAGGCGAAGTGATCCTGTTTCAGAACCGACATACGTGTGCCGGGTTCCAATGAAATCTGACCGGTTGTAGGGTCCATTTCACCTGAGATAATTTTCAAGAAGGTTGATTTTCCCGCTCCGTTGGCTCCGATGATGCCATAGCAGTTACCGGTTGAGAAGACGACATTTACTTCATCGAACAAAATGCGTTTGCCAAAACGCATAGATAAATTGCTTACTGTCAACATGATATAAAAGAGAAATGATTAAAATTAAATAGGATAAAATCCGTGTAACAATAGCTGGTCAAAGCCTGCTAAAAAAACAGCTGCAAAGGTAGTTAAATTTGTATAAAGTTTTATTTTTCTGATATTTTAAATCCTAAAATCATCTCAGATTTTTATCAAACAGTCCTCACGAAGCAGTAATTTTATTCTCTGTTTTTCCGATTCTGAAAACTGATTATTCTTAAGATTGACAGATTTGAGTTTTGAACAGTATTTTATATTTTCGGGAAGTGTTGTCAGACAGTTATCGGCCAAATCCAATACAATAAGTTCTTTTAAATTTCCGATACTGTCAGGCAGTGTTTCAAGACGGTTTTTAACAAGTCCAAATTCTTGCAGAGCAGTTAAATTACCAATATTTTCAGGCAGTTTTTTCAGCTTGTTGTTATCGGCATCTAAACTCCATAGGGCTGTCATTTCACAGATAAAACCGGGAAGTTCTTCAAATCTGTTTGAACCCAATCCAAGTTTTACCAGCTGCATAGCAGCAATTTCAGGGGGCAGATTACTGAGCTGGTTTCCTTCAAGAAAAAGGAAATCCAAAGACTTCAACTGACTTACTGATGCCGGAATTTCTTCCAAACGGCAATTTTCCAAGTGCAGAATTTCGGCATGCTGCAGTTCCCATATAAAATCCGGAATAGGCAGACCTTCATCCCAAGCCTCAAAATTAAAATAGGTCCCGCATAGAAGCCATTTCAGAGCATCTGCGTCAAAATCAGGCAGAACCTCTGAAAAGTTCAGCAGCTTAAAAGCGTTTTCATATTCCTTGAAATCGAAATCTATTCCCATTGCCTTAATCAGTTCCAAAGCAAGATCAATATTAACAGAATCTCCGGAATGCAGCAAAGACTTTATTTTATCCAGCATATTAAAAAAAAATTTTACAATTGGGCAGTAACTTTCGGATCTTGTACTGCTCTTCGGAAGAAAGATAATTGCTTTCCAGATAAAGTTCTTTCAGCTTTTGCAATCTACGTATTGAGGTCGGAATAGCTTTTAATTCATTTTCGGAAAGCTCCAAATATTCCAAATTTCTGAGTTTTGAAATTGAAGCAGGTATTTCAGTCAGTCCGTTATTGAGCAGGCAAAGCTTTTTCAGCCGCTTCAATCTGCTAATTTCAGGAGGTAAATAGCTGAGTTGGTTTTCATCCAACAACAGCACCTTCAGATTGGTTAATTGCAGCAGCACAGTTGGAAACTGTTCGAATTCATTACGAGATACATCCAGCATTTTTAAATGGGTTAAGAGGCCTAATGATTCGGGCAGTTCAGACAATATTTCACCACTGTATGACCTAATCTTTACCTTGAAAAGTTCGGCCAGTTTTGCAGCAAGGGTCGTTCCATTCCAATACCGATAACCGCTAAAACACCAAACAGCTAGCTCGCGCAATGGCTTTTGATCAAAATCGTTTGCCTTCATTAGCATCAATGCCAATTCAGCATCTGTTTCAGAGCCTGTCTGAAAGAGGGCCAGAATTTTTTCATTCAGGGGTTTCAAAGTATAGCCAATTATATTATTTACAATGTTTCAATGCCTCTCTTTTTGTCAGATTGCTCAGTGCTGACTCGTTTTTTTTAACAAATTCCACAACAGCCTGCATATCGGTTTTGGCATATTCTCTCAATGTCCATCCCTGAGCTTTTTGGATAAAAAATTCTTTTTCGTGGGCTGTTCGTAAGATATGGTCAAAAAGGCGATCAGTATCAGTTTTTTCCTTGTATTTTAGCTGATAAAGAATAGCAGTGCGGCGTAGCCACATATCATCGGAGGCAATCCATTTATTTGGATAAATGGCATTATAATTTTGATGTTTTTCCAAAAATGCTCCTATCAATTTAGCGGCAACGGTATCTACCGAATCCCACCATGATTGATTTACAATCAGAAATTCAAGCAGCTCTATCCAACTTTCATCCGCTTTTTTGATCGGTTTTTCCAGCAGTTGAAGCGCCATATAATGCAATTCTCTGTAAGGCTGCTGCCAAATTGCCTTTACAAATGTTTTCAGGTCCTCGCCTTCAGGCAGCCTGTTTGTTGCCCAAAAAGATTTTGTTGCAGCTTCCCGAATATCTTTTTTAAGTCCCAAAAATTCAAATCTGCTTTTCATGTATTTTTTCATGGCCGGCGCATCTTCCGGAACTGCAAATCCCTTAAAATGAGCGGTCAGCTCGACGATCAGTTTATTTATTTCAAAATTGGACATCATTTTGATATATTTTTTCTAAATTTCGTTAAAAATAAATAGAAAATAAAAAATAAATCCGACTTACATGAATTTTGAAGAAGGTAAAACAATTGTCAAAGAACAGCTGCGCATTCTGGAAAAGCCACATAACCTCATGATAATCAAAAAATGGAATCGGACTTTAGGTCTTATTCTAAGCGGATTCAGTATACTGTGTATATTAATCACAGGATTTATTTTTGGCGGTTTCAGCGAAAATTATTTTGACTTCAGTGCCCCTTTTCCAATTATAGCCTTCCAATTAATTTTTGTAATAGTACCTATGTTTTTTTTTCTTGTAGGCCTTTCAATATTGTATGCAGGCATAGCACACATTTTCAATCAAACAGTCATTCAGGTAGAAAATGGTCTGGTGCTTATTAAACATGGTCCTTTTCCACTCATTCCCCGCCAAAGGATACTTCAACAAAATATTTCACAAATCTATTTAAAGGATCAACAGGTATTTACCAATCAGAATCCTAAAAATCAAGGATATCAGCTTTATTACATTAATGAGGAAGAACAAAGCCGCCCACTTATGGGTCGGTTATTTATGTCACAGCTTTCATTGCCATGGTTTGAGTGTGCTGAGGCCAAAGAAATTGAAAGACTGATGGAAAACTTTATGGGGATTGAAGACAAAGAAGTAATGAATGCTGTAAACAGCAGCATTATAACCGAAAATCCTCAAAAAACTATTGCAGAAAAAATAACGCTTTACGATAAGGCAATGGGCAGAATGGAAGCTCCCAAATCTGAAATTTATACAAATGAAAGTCATTATCAGGAAGGAGAATACCCCGAAAAAAATCAGGCACTTTTGCCAAGTCCGCAGAGTCTTATGATTGAAGAGTCGATAGAAGGGCTATTTATTTTTAAAAAATGGAAAAGTCCAATTGTCATTTTTTATATCATCTTTGGTATCATTTGGAATGCTATAGCCTGGACAATTGCTGTTGTCATGGTATATTCCATTATAAGCAGCGGTTCGCTCCAATTATTGGTATTTGCATTATTTGTTTTACCCTTTCTTGGGGTAGGAATAAAAATGGCCCTCACATCATTGGCGATGATTTATAATACTACAACCATTCATGTAAGCAATTCCAAACTTATAATTTCGCACAGACCAATTCCTGCCTTTAAAAATCTTGCTATCAGTCTCAATAATATTCAGAATATAGAAAGTATCACTAAAACCAGAAGCAACAAAAACGGGACTTACCAGGTTAATGTTTTGGCAATAAAAACAAGAGACGATAAACATATAGAAATTGAAATCAATGATATGTTATCATTTTCCGATGAAGAAGTTCAGTATTTGGCTCAAAAACTCAAAAATTATATCAGGTAACTGTTGATTCCTAAAAATCATATCAGATAACTGTAGATTCTAAAAATCTTCTGATGATTAACTACTATTTTTACAGGAGAAGTTTTGGAAATTATTTCTTAAAAACAAGGCAAACAATTAAGCCTTATTAGTTAATTCTGTTGTTTTTTTCGATGGATTATCTTATATTGCGCCAAAATAAAGAATTACAATTGCCATAAATAAAACACTGCTGATATGATGCTCGTAGATGACGAAGAATTCGATCTGGAAGAAGATGATTTTTCCTGGGATGATGACGAGGAAGAGGAGGACGAAGAAGATTTTTCTGACATTCCCGAATTGGAGGATGAGGATGCTTTGCCAAGAACTGCAACTCCGACTGTGGCTAAAACTTCGGTCGATAAACTATCTTATGCCGAAACCAGAGTAGAAAAACGTCCTGCCCGACTCGATATCTCTAAAAACTCTGAAGAGGATAGCCGACACCCGAACCGCCACACAAAAGGCGATTTGGAGGATCAACTCAAAAAGGATTACCGCTACATGAAAGGCAAAGGTTATTTTATGATTCAGCCTTTTCTCATTATGGATGAATATCCTTTCAAAGTAAAAAACAGCGATTCGGATATTCCCAGAAAAGACGGTAAGAATGTTGAGGAAGATCTCGTTCTCGTCTTGGGTCGACTGCCTAAATTTAAAAGTATTGAGGAATTTAAAGGGAAGCCTTATATTCGTGGCGAGATTATGCTCATCCGTCCGGGTATGTACGATATAGGACAGCTGAAGCCGCATTTCGCCTTGGTGGTCAAGAAAAAATACAAGGTCATCAAACAGGCTAAAATTCGTATCAGAGATCTTTTTGATATCGTTAAAAATGAGCTGCAAAACGGAAAACCATTTGTTGTTTATAAAGAA
Organism: uncultured Bacteroidota bacterium; assembly: GCA_903854205.1. Classification (GTDB taxonomy): domain Bacteria; phylum Bacteroidota; class Bacteroidia; order Chitinophagales; family Saprospiraceae; genus Saprospira. The sequence continues at coordinate 24,304 of CAINVS010000582.1, forward strand.
TTTCCAAAAAAACTGCTTTAGCAGCAATAAAAAATCCCCCGCTAAATCTATTAGTCGGGGGATTTTTATTGATATAATGGTCCGATTACAAATCTATCACCTTGAAAAGTTCTTTAATACGCTGTTTCGCTGTATCTGACAAAGGATTGTCGGAAATAAACAATTCCTGAACAGTTGTGCTAAGTGCTTCCAAAGCCTTTGGCATTTCGCTGAAACGATTGTTGCGAAGATCCAAACTGCGCAGATTTTCCAATTTACCAAAACTCTCGGGCAGATCCTGCAGCTTATTGTCAGAGAGGTCAAATTCCTGAAGATGGCTCAAATTGCCTATTGAATCGGGAAGCATTAAAAGCAGATTTTCTTCCAGATTGAGATATATCAAGTTTGCAAATCCACCAAAATCCTCTCCCAGTTGGGTAATTCTATTAAAACTGAGGTCTAGAATCTCTAGGCTTTCCAGTCCAACAGGATTCAATTCCACTGTTTCCAGTCTGTTGAAAGAAAGATACAATTCACGCAGACTGCTAAGTTGAGACAGATTGGGTCCCAAATTTTGCAATTGATTCTCTTTCAGATCCAACCACTGCAATTTGGGCAGTCGTCCGATAGCATGGGGTAATTCACTTATTTTATTAACTGAAAGATCGAGCCATTCGAGATTTGTCAGATTGGATATATTCTCGGGCAGGATTTCAATACCAGTAGCTGTAAGGTCCAATTCTTCCAATGAACTGATTTGGCAGACAACTTCCGGCAGAGCGGCCAAAGGATTTTCTTCCAGATTCAGTCTTTTCAAATTTTTCAAAGCAGCGATACTCTGTGGCAATTCTTTAAGTTTGTTATTGCAGACATCCAGCATTTGCAGGCTCAACAGTTCGCCGATTCCGTTTGGCAAGGTTTCCAGTTCATTTACTGCCAGATTGAGTGTCTCCAGTTTTGACCAGGCACTGAGCTTATCGGGTAAAACGGTCAAACCGGTATTGGAAAGATCCAATTCCTTTAAAGCCGGCAGCAAAAAAAGTACTTCAGGAAGATCAGTCAGCGGATTATCGTCCAGATCGATACTTTCCAAATTGGCAAGATATGCCATTGATGCTGGCAGTCCGGTCAATTGATTTTCGGACAGATCCAGTCTTTTGAGTGATGTCAATTGTCCGATTTCATCGGGAAGTGTTTTGAGTTCATTTACTTCAAGCAACAGCTTTTTCAGGGATTTCAATGCACCGATTCCAGCCGGGAGGGAAGCAATTCTGTTATTTTTCAGATCGAGGCGTTCCAATGCGGTCCAGCTGACTATTTCAGAACTGAGATTTTCAAACTGATTGGCAGAAAGATCGAGCCAGCGCAATTTATCGAGTCCGGCCATTGAGGCGGGTATTTTGTCCAATTGATTATCGGAAAGATCCAACCATTCCAAATTATTCAGATTGGCAAAATCATCAGGTAGTCCCTGCAATTTATTCGCTTCAAGATTCAGCTGACGAAGAGTGGAAAGCTTTGTGAGGCCTGCAGGCAAAGATTCCAAATTCTGTCTGTCCCAATTCAGTTCAGTTGTTTTACCTTCCGACAATAGTTGGGACAGCTGTTGTTCAATATTCATAAAAATAATTTATTGTAAAAATCTACTTTTTTAAAATTCCATAGCGTTTCAAATATATTGAATTATACTAAGATTTACTATCATCTTCAAAATTTGTTTAATGTTTTTTCACAAAACTAAGATTAAACTAATTATTATCTCCTGATCAACTTAGCAACTGCGATACCTTTTTCGGTATAAATAGTCAGACTGTAAGTGCCTTTTGTTAATTTAGCAGCATCGATAATTTCTGTATTCCCCAACAAAACCCTTCTTCCTTCCATACTGTAAAGCTCCCAGCGAATTAGCATACGCTCCTCCAACTCAATTCTAAACTGATCGGAAGAAGGATTTGGTGAAATTTTAACGGCAATAAAATTTGGAATTGGTTTTTGTACTGCAGCCGCTGTTCCTGAGCTAATACAGCCCAACCATCCGTCCGAAAATCCCGAAGCAGTAGTGCTTTGCCCATTCCATTCCATCATCTGCTGATAGGTACCGGCAGCATAAACGCCATTATTGTAGGCTGCCATGGCATTGATAAAATCATTTCCAGAGCCACCGGCTGTTTCTGATTTTCTCAATAACGCTTCTGTAGTATCTATTCGGTACCAGAAGATATCAAAACCACCGACCGGATAATGCATTTGGTCTGCTCCCTGCAGAGAATCCTGAAAATAACCGCCAAGCCAGAGTTCAGTTCCCTGAAAAGCTATATCATAGACATAACAGTTGGCAATTGTATTGCTTTGTCCCACTGCTAAAGCATTTCCGGCAAGGTCAATTTTTATCCAATAAGCATCGTAAAAACGAAAGGCTGTCATCAATTGGAACTGATCTACATTGAGCACCGCCACAAAATCGCCGCAAAGCCAGAGTGTTTGCAGATCAGGAGCCAATCGCAATTTTTTAGGTTTGTCTTCATAGACACCACCCCAACGTTTGCTGCTTTGCCATTGTCCGTTTGCGTCAATTTTTGCAAACAGAATATCACTATGTATCATGCTGTAATAATAGGTATTTCCGGTCATCACAAGACTGTCCTTAAATTCTGCTGCAATCCAGGCAGTTCCATCCGGCAATGGAGCCAAAGTGCGGGCCTTTGCCCATTTGGCATCGGGTACATCCCGCAACCAATCTGCTGCTCCATCCCAACTGTTCAATTTCAGCACAAAAAGATTGTATAAAAATGGGCTATACAACTGCTCTGTTCCTATTTTTAGACTATCACTGTATTCACCGCATACCCAAAGAAACTGTCCATCGGGTGAAACCTGAAGGTCATAGACTTTATTAATTCCTTTTGCCTGCAGCTGCTCCGCCCAAATAAGCTGTCCTTGAGGATTTATCTTGGCTATGAAATGTGTAATAGTTGTGCTCTGAAAGCCATAGCTGCCAAGGTTGAGCTGCCCGGTAAATGTCCCTGAAAGATAGAGATTTCCACTGTTGTCAGAAGTCATGGCACTCAGTTCATTATTGCCTGAATTGCCTATAGACATTGCATTGACAAGCTGACCGCTACTGTCATAATTAGATAAAAAAATATCGAAAGCACCCGCAGAATTATAGACAATGCCGTTAAAACTTATATTTTGTTGAAAAATACCTCCTACAGTCAGCCCCGACGGCATTTTTGCCAAATGCGTACAGGCATCACCCCCGGCATTGCCTAGACTGATAACATTGTCGCATATCTGAGCATTTACAGATTGGGCAACCAAAAACAGAAAAAAGAGGTATTTTACATGCATCAGCATTCCAAAATCTTAAATAAATCTAAATTAATAATGATTCCTGCATTCAAAGGTCTCCTATCCAAACAAAAAATCCTACTTTTATGTTAAGTTTGTGCGATTTATTTCAAAATCGCATTGTACTTATTCAGACATTAAGCAAACAGTAAGTTATATGAAAAAGACTCACATTATAGCACTTATTGTCATCGCAGCAGCGGTTGGCATTCTCATTACTATGCTTGGCAATTTCAGCACCTACAGCAATTTTACTGAAGCGGCTAAAACTACCGGCAGAACACATACCGTTATCGGACATTACGTGCCCGGTACAGCCCAATATGACCCCAAAGTCAATGCCAATTCCTTTTCTTTTGTCATGAAAGATGAAAATGGCGTTGAAAGAAAGGTCATCAGCAACACCGAAAAACCTCAGGATTTTGAACGCTCCGAGCAGATACAAATCAAAGGTCACATAGAGGGCAATGCATTTATAGCCACAAGTATGCAGTTAAAATGCCCATCTAAATATCAGGATCAGGCTATTCAGAACAGCAAACAGGCTTCGAGGTAACAATCAGGAAAAAATCGGAAGGGTTTTTTCAACCTTTTGAAATTACCAACTTAGGACATCAGGTATTGTCCAAACAGTTTTATCAGACATCTGACATGAATTATATAGGTGAACATCTTTGGGCCGGTGCTTTAGGGCACGGTCTTGTTGTATCGGCTTTTGCAAGCAGTATCTTGTCTGCTCTCGCTTACAGTTTTGGTACCAACAGCAAAATTGATCAGAACGCCAAAAGCTGGCGCAACATAGGAAGAGCCGGTTTTTGGATTCATGGAATTTCGGTTCTTGGCGTGATCGGCCTTCTGTTTTTTATCATGATACAGCGTTATTACGAATACGAATACGTTTGGGGACATACCTCTGATGACCTGCCTTTTCAATACATTTTTTCAGCATTCTGGGAAGGTCAGGAAGGGAGCTTTCTGCTTTGGATGTTTTGGAATGTTGTATTGGGCGGCATTCTGCTTTTCACAGCCAAGCGCTGGGAGATGCCTGTTTTGGCTTCAATAGCCATAGTTCAGGCTTTTTTGTCTTCTATGCTGCTCGGATTTTACATTAGCGATGCCGATTCCCGCATAGGATCCAATCCATTTGCCCTATTGCGCAATGTACATGAGGCACCCATATTCAACACTCCCAATTATTTGCAGACAGTAAAAGGTACAGGTCTAAATCCATTGTTACAGAACTACTGGATGACGATTCACCCTCCTACCCTGTTTTTGGGTTTTGCCTCCACTGTAGTTCCTTTTGCCTATGCAGTTGCAGGACTTTGGACCCGCGAGCACCATGCCTGGATGAAACCGGCATTGGCTTGGGCGCTGTTTTCGGGCGCAATTTTAGGCACAGGTATTCTTATGGGCGGTGCTTGGGCTTACGAGGCACTGAGCTTTGGCGGTTATTGGGCCTGGGACCCTGTTGAGAATGCCTCATTGGTTCCCTGGCTGATTATGATTGCCGGTATTCACACTGCCTTAGCAGCAAAAAATACGGCACATTCCATCAAGAGTACTTACCTGTTTTTCCTCTCTTCCTTTGTGCTGATAGTTTATTCTACCTTTCTCACCAGAAGCGGTGTATTGGGAGAAACATCAGTTCATGCTTTTACTGAAATGGGTTTGGAATGGCAGCTTGTCGCCTTTTTGGCAGTACTTTGCATTTGGCCGCTATGGATGTATTTTTCCCGCAGCAGAGGCATTCCAAAACCGGATAAGGAAGAAAGTGCCTATTCCCGTGAATTTTGGATGTTTGTGGGTGCACTGGTACTTCTTTTCTCATCAGTGCTGATCACTTTTACCACTTCAATTCCTGTTTGGAACAAAATAGCAGATGGGTTTTCATGGCTTTTTGGCGGAGGAGATATTACAAATATAGCACCGCCAGAGGACGAGATTGCACACCACAATCGTTTTCAGCTTTGGATAGGTGTACTGATCGGTCTTTTGTCCGGAGCTTCCATTATGCTGCGCTACAAAGTTCAGGACGTTAATACCAATTATAAAAAGTTTCTGCTCAGCCATTTTGGCATCGCTATGGGCGCAGCTACGATAATTACCATCCCAGCTATGCTTTGGGGTGGAATTATTGCCTGGCAATATTGGCTGCTTACCTGGACAGGACTATTCACCGCTGTATCAAATCTGGATTATATCATTTCCGTTATTCGCGGCAAGGTAAAAGTAGCTTCAGGTCCTGTGGCGCATATCGGGTTCGGCCTGCTTATGGTAGGTGTTATTTTCTCCGGTGTATTAAAACGTCCTATTTCAGTAGGCTTTAACAGCATAGAAGTTAATGATCTCAATCCTCAGTCGAACAAAAATGTACTGGTGGCTAAGGGTGATAATATTGCTATTGGCGAAGGTTATTCTGTCGAATATACCCGCGATTGGCCATCGGGCAATATGCAGTATTTTGAACTGAAATTCACCAAAAAAGATTCCAGCGGCAAGATCGTGGATCAGTTTACAACTACTCCAAATGTAATCAGAGATTCCCTGCCAAGCGGTAAATATAAATTCCGCGCTGCCAATCCCAATACCAGACATTATCTGCACAAGGATGTGTTCACTTTGGCTGTACCAAACTGGGCCTTTGACGATCCTGAAAAACCTAAGGATGAAGCCCAAAAATGGGTGGCGCACAAGATGTCACAGGGCGACACTATTTATACCAAACGCCATTATGCAGTATTTACGCATATTGGGAATGAAATTCCCAAAATGGCCGGCTATACTTATTCCGAAGGAGATATTCCTGTAACTGCCATATTGGAAGTTCATGAACTGAAATCTGACAAAATGTGGATTGCCAAACCTTTCTTCTATATTCGTGAGTCAATTGTCAACAATGTCCCTTTTGAAATCAAGGAACTGGGCCTCAGTTTCAGACTGCCGCAGATTTTGGCAGAGGAGAAAAAAATGCTCATTGAAGTATTGGACAGCAATCCGGATGGCGAATATGTCGTTGTTCAGGCCTTGGTTTTCCCCGGTATCAATTGGGTGTGGCTGGGTTCAATCATGATGATGATCGGTTTGCTGATGGGTATGTGGGAAAAAATTAAAGGAAGAAGAAATAAAGAAAATAGTGAAGAGATTTGAAAATTTGAGTATGAAAGTGACAATTAAAAACTTAGGGCCACTCACAAAATGAGGAACCATAGATTTTGATAAACGCGTTTAAGTATTTGTCAGAAAAAAAGTGTGAAAAACTTATGTAGCAAATCTTTTGTAACCTTTTGATAACTTACTTCCCCATCCTCTTTTTCTTTCACCTTTCCTCTTCTCATGCATATCGGACTGCTCTCAGACACCCACTCTCATCTCGACCCTCAGATATTTCATTATTTCGCAGATTGTGATGAAATATGGCATGCCGGAGATATAGGCAACCATGACCTAGCCGACAAATTGGAGGCATTCAAGCCATTTCGGGCTGTTTACGGCAATATTGATGACAATAAAATGCAGCTGCGCTTTCCTGAACATAACCGTTTTACGGTAGAAGGCTTAGATGTATGGATGACGCATATCGGCGGTTATCCAGGCAAATATCCGAAGCAGATAAAGGAGATGATGTTAAAAAATCCTCCCAAACTCTATATCACAGGACATTCGCATATATTAAAGGTAATGCCCGATCCGCAATTTGGATTATTGCATATGAATCCGGGTGCCTGCGGTATTGAAGGTTGGCATAAAATAAAAACGCTGCTTCGCTTCAAAATTGAAAAAGCACAGGTCAAGGATTTGGAATTGATCGAGTTGGGGCTCAGAGGAGAAATAAAGTAGATATATATAAAAAGCTGTCTTATCTATAGGACAGCTTTTTTATGAAATCTTTTTAATCTTTACCATGCACGGCATTTGCAATTCAGTCTCAGCGGAAACAGATTTAACAAAGTCTTCTGTGAGACTGCGCCCCAAGAGCAACAGAACCGGCCAATGTTTAAACTAAGGTGACAAGATAGCGATTCATAAAGTATAATGTTTGTAAAAGCGAAACAGACTCGTAAAAACGCAACTTCATTCTGTTCAACTTTTACATTGCATATTTTACAAAAGTCGTCCAATATTTAAAGTTCAAAAGAAAAATAGATTTCAATATTCAATTCATA
>CAINVS010000583.1 GCA_903854205.1 uncultured Bacteroidota bacterium
CCCTAATATCGGTCTGAGTATACAATTCCAATTTTGGACTGACCTTAGCCGTTAATTTCTAAATACTATTTTTTTGAATTGTACACAAAGATATATTACCTTAGACCTTGAATTAACTTATTATTATAATTTTCAGTTAATAAACATTGTTTTTCAATAATTAACAAATAATAAAATGGAATTAAGTATCTTCCAAAAAACTAAAATCCTGGCTACGCTAGGTCCTGCTTCAAACAATTACAATACAATTCTTGAATTAGTAAAAGTTGGTGTTGATGCCTTCCGTCTAAATTTTTCACATGGCTCTCATGCCGATCACCAACAAGTTTTCGACTATATTCAATATGTAAATAAAAAGTACAATACCAATGTTTCCACCTTGGCAGATTTGCAGGGTCCAAAATTGCGCGTTGGCGAAATTGAAGGCGGTAAAATGCCCCTTCATAAAGGTGATCTCCTAGTGTTTACCAATGAACTTTGCGTTGGAAATGCCGAGAAAATCTACATGAGCTACCCTGAATTTGCAAAAGATGTCTGTGTTGGTGAAAAAGTTTTAGTAGACGACGGAAAGGTTGAACTTTTGGTGAAAGAAACCAATGGCATGGACAAAGTGATTTTGGAAGTACTTTACGGTGATGTCCTATCATCTCGCAAAGGCGTAAATCTACCGGATACCAATGTTTCACTGCCTTCCCTTACTGTAAAAGACCTATTAGATCTTGAGTTTATCCTCACTTTACCATTCAACTGGATCGCACTTTCTTTTGTCAGAACTGCAAATGATATTCATGAACTCCGTCAGCGCCTTTTGGATGCAAATCATCATGCACGAATCATCGCTAAAATTGAAAAACCGGATGCTATTAAAAATATTGACAGCATCATAGATGCAACAGACGGTGTCATGATTGCCCGAGGTGACTTGGGTGTTGAAACACCAATGGAACGGCTGCCGATGCTGCAAAAAATGATTATCAAAAAATGTCTGAATAAAGCAAAACCTGTTATTGTCGCAACACAGATGATGGACAGCATGATCAAGAACCCATCTCCTACCCGTGCAGAAATCATTGACGTAGCGAACGCAGTTATTGACGGAGCTGATACTGTCATGCTGAGTGCTGAAACTGCCGCAGGTGATCACCCTGTAAAAGTTGTTGAGGCGATGCGCCGTATCATTCACGAGGCAGAGAAAACAGAAACAATATATAATCGGGGACTGCTTCCAAGCAAAGAATCAGAATCATATCTTTCAGATGCGGTCTGTTATCTTTCCTGTAATTTAGCACAACAGGTTGATGCTAAAATGATTTTGGGTATGACTAAGTCAGGTTATACCGGATTTATGGTATCCAGTTTTCGACCAAAGGCAGATATTATAATCTTCTCTTCCGACCATAATTTACTGAGATCGTTAAATATGGTTTGGGGCATACGTGGTTTTTATTACGACAAATATACAAGTACCGATGACACTATAGCAGATGTAATAGAGATTCTCAAAGATGCGAAACTTTTACATTCAGGAGATATTGTTATAAATACAGGCTCTATGCCATTGCATGAACGCAAAAAAACAAATATGCTGAAAGTAACTGTTGTTAAATAAAATAAAACAGACATGAGATTTGAAATAATTCAAATCTCATGTCTGTTATCAAGAATATGATATGTGGAATTTAAACGGCAAAAAAGCACTGATTAGCGGTGCTACAAAAGGTATTGGCAGAGCTATTGCTGAAGAATTTATGAATTTGGGAGCAGATGTTTGGATAACGGCACGTACCAAAGAGGATGTAGATGCGATGGTCGCCGAATATAGAGAAAAAGGTTTCAATATTTACGGTACTGCAGTTGATATTTCTGTTTCAGAAGGACGGATGGAACTCATGCGCGAGCTTGAATTTCAATGGGGTAAACTGGACATGCTAATTAATAATGCCGGTATAAATATCCGAAAATCAACTTTGGAATATGGCCCCGACGACTTTGACCGCATCATGAAAGTAAACATGGAATCGGTTTGGGAAATGTCAAGACTTTGTTATCCCTTCCTATTGGAAACAAAAGGCTCTGTTGTCAATATCAGCTCCACAGCTTCTCAAAGAATTGTAAGAACCTCAACAGCAGCTTATGCAATGAGTAAAGCAGCTGTTGAACAGCTTACCCGTTTCCTGGCAGTGGAATGGGGAAGTCACAACATAAGGGTAAATGCTATTATGCCCTGGTACACCGCCACGCCTTTGGCAGAACAGGTATTAAAAGATCCTGAGAAAAAAGAAAAAATTTTAGAAAGAACCCCATTGCTGCGTATTGGAAAACCGGAAGAAATAGCCAGGGCTGTTGCTTTTCTCTGTATGCCTGCAGCTTCCTACATTACAGGAGTATGTCTGCCCGTTGACGGTGGTTTTATGGCTTTAGGATTATAAGTTTTTCCTATTTGCGATTATTCAATTCTTTTTGTTTTGCTTCTACTTCCTTATCAAAAAATGAGCGCCAATCTTTTCCAAAATGCGTTTCAATATCCTTCAGATAAGCTTTTGAGCTTTCAATTGCCTTTTCTCTCTCCTCCTGAACACTAGTTCCGTTTGGTTCACAACCCAACAAAAACGGTTCATAATTAATTCCCCATTCTTTAGCAACTATTGATCTCGCTTCAAGGCTATTGGGGACAGGAAGTCCAATCATAGGCACTTTCCAAACAGGATTTTCAAGAGTTGTATAAATTGGCTGCAGTTTTTTAACATCCAGATCAAAACGGCTGCGCCAATCAGGACCAAATTTTTTCTCCAGTTTATTAAAATACAGTTGGTTAGATTTATCC
>CAINVS010000584.1 GCA_903854205.1 uncultured Bacteroidota bacterium
CACAATCACCTTTGTCTCCTCACTATTCCCAGAATTGTCTATCAGATCGAGATAGTACAATCCACTGCCTGTCCAGGTTGATAAATCGATGAAAAACTGTTGCTGATTCACAGCCTGAGTGAATACCGTCTGCCCCAGTGCATTGTTGATGCGCACTGTGTAGCCGTTCATCAGGGCAAAATTACCATTATCAATCGTGATATGTGTACGTGCCGGATTTGGATAGACAAGAATAGTATTTACATTATTAGGGGGATTAACTGAACTGATAACCGCGTTGATAATCAGTGTGTCTGTGACGGAGAGGGAGTTGGTGATGGTGTCGTAGGTGGTCACAGTCATTGTATCGTAAACAGTAACATTGGTAGTGTCATAAACCGTTATATTGGTAGTGTCATAAATTGTAGCAGCTTGTGAATTAAAAAATACGGTATCTCGGCAGCTACCATTTGAAACCCATGCAAAAGGCATATTATTTGGGTTCACTGTAATTGAATTACCAGTTTGTCCAGTTGACCAGGTGTAGGTAGGACTCGAAGATAAACTATCAATAATAAAATCTACTGTGTTTGTGCCATAAAAAGATACCGGATTAGCATCTTGAAGTCTATTTGGTTTGATCCAAAATTCTAAGGTAACATTCGTTGTTGGTATAGCCAAAGACATACTTGTTCTAGCATTTGTACCATTATAGTAAAGTGAATTTCCAAATCTCCCAGGGTTCCATTGAGCATTTACTACAGTTCCATTTGGTCCTACTGTTGAAGTTGCAGTAGTTCCTGTAGATTGATCAAAATGCCATAAACCAATAGTGTTAGCATCAGATGAGAAATTACTGTTGGAATTAAAATGATTTGAAATTTCTGTAGCAGTTCGTTCTCTATTTGATATTCTTACTTCATCAATCCAACCATTAAACCATCCACTGTAGGAGGTAAAGAACTCAGCACCTAAGTCAAGCCTATTCCAAGAATAACTAAAGTTACCCCAAGCACCTGTAGAAACAAGCTGACCATTTTTGTATATTTTGCCGCCATTTGAACCGTCTTTGACTATGGCAAAATAATTCCATTGACTAGTATCTACACTAACTCTAGGACTTGTTAATCTCAATACATATCCAGTTGATGTAATCTGGTTTGAAGTAGGCGCGTTCAATGTTACCGAATTAATCAAATTACACGGGTTTTGTGCAAAGGAAAAACTTGCTGAAGCCAGCAGCAGGAGGATAAAAATTAACTTTTTCATAAGACGAAAATTTTTAAATTTTTCGCCCGTCCCCCAGCGTTGAAATTGTATTAATAAAATCAGCGTGGGACAGTTGCCGTTACCTTGTTTCTGAGGCCCGACCAAGAGCCCAACACACAAAGCACAGCAACGCCCACGCCTTAGCATGAGCGTTTTGCCGTAACTCTCCTGTGTGTTTTGAAAATTTGGTCGGTTTCAGAAACAGGTTCGTTAGCAAACGCTAATTATTTAAAATATTTTTTTGATGTTAGAACTTTCTCTTTAGCCGGAAAGGCTATGAATGCAAATATACATTATTTTCGTAACTACTCTATTGTTTTTAGGGTTTTTGAAAAAAATAATAAAAATAAATAAAACGTAAAAAATGTCACCCCGATGGGGTTCTTTCCCTCATTTTTTTTGCCTGCGGCTACAAAAATACCGCCCCGATGGAGCTGGAAACAGAGAGTTATTCGGTATTTTGTTATTTCTTATATGATTCAAAAATTCTCAAATTTATTGGGGTACAGCTCCGTAGGAGCGACATTTTTGTAGCA
>CAINVS010000585.1 GCA_903854205.1 uncultured Bacteroidota bacterium
ACTCTGCGCTCTTTTGAGGCTTCTACACTGAAAATAGAATTTTTCGGGTCATTGAATGCATCACTGATACCTTTGGGAGCAGTTGTTTCTCCAAAAGACAATTCTTTAACAATTAAATTGCCTTTTTTGTAATATTCTGATAATGCACCATTTTTATGGGTCATTAACTGATTTTTGACGGACATAACCCTTCTTTGTCCTAAGGCTATATTATAAGAACTGTAGGAACGCGGACTCGTAAATCCTTTAATTTGAATTTCCAGATTCGCTCCTTTTTTTAACAATTCCAATACATTATCAAAAAATAGATTCATTTTTGCAAATTCTGCCTTTACTTCCAATTCGAAAAAATCATTCACCTTTTTTGCTGCAATCAATTGATTTTCTCCTTTGAATTGTCCTGAATACTCCTTTTCGTATGTTGTCTGTAAAGATAAATAGTAGTAATACGGCAATTCATATGGTTTTTTGGTGTAACTGACGGTCACATTTGAATCCGGCTCATCATTGTGAAAATATAAGCGAATTGGCAAATCTTTATTAATTTCTTCTAGTGTTGGAATTTTATTCTCTACTACAGGAACCTCTACAACAGCAATAGTGCTGACTGTATCTTTTTTATTTTCTACCATTACTAGAGTATCGGCAGGAAGCAGCACAAGAATTGCAGTATCGGGAGGGCTAATCTTTCGCAGATAAGCAAATTTGTAAATATCATTACAGCAGGATTCTTCGGTTATCGTCATAGAACCGCTGCGGTTACTGGCAAAAAATCCTGTTGAGTCATCTTTGTTTAATATCCAGTAAAAATCATTGGCAGCAGAGTTTACAGGAACACCAAGGTTATTGGGTTTTGACCAAGCATCATTATCCCATTCTGCAAAAAAAACATCGTAACCTCCGAGTCCCTGATGCCATTGAGAAGAAAAATACAATCTTTTTGTTTTACTGTGATAAAATGGGGTTGCCTCGTTGTCTACAGAATTTATCTGTTCTCCTAAATTTTTGGGGGTATCGGTCACTGTGTCAGATAACAATTTTGAGACCCAAATATCGGTTCCACCTATTCCTCCGGGACGGTCAGAAGCAAAATAAAGCCATTCGCTGTCATTTTCTACTGCAATTGAAGGCTGTGTATGTGTAAAACCAACCAAATTTAATGGGGCAGGCAACAGAGTCGGTTTTGACCAGCTTTTGTCATCCTGTAAACGGCTCAAATAGATACGGCAAATTACACTGTCATTATTTTGTCCGCTGCAACGGGTAAAGTAAATTCTTTTACCATCAGGGCTCAAACATGAGTTGGCATTGTGATCTTCTTTTGTATTCAATTTTCCTATTTCTTTTCCCTTTCCTTCTTCAGATTCTGCCAGCAATAATTTTGAAATCATCCTTTTGGCCTCAACTTTTTCATTTTTTTCAGGTTTTCGGTCAAATCTGAGAGAGGAATAAATGAACTGCTCCCCTTCTCCGATTTCATGTGCAGAAAAATCGGAATATTCCGTATTAATATTGTCTCCCAATCTTTCAATTTTGACAGAATCTGAAGGATTTGCAAACAAATCTTTGGCCAAGGGGCAGGAAGCCAATTCCTGAAGCGCTTTGTCTTTGTAATACCCTACTGCTGATGTGCTTTTTGTAAAACTTTCAAAGAATTGAGCTGCTTCATCATATTTAGCATTGTGTTTTAAAGCCAACGCATAGTAAAATTCTACTTTATCGTAACGGCTTTTTTCATTGCTCTCAATCACTTTTTGGTAAGCAGTTTCTGCCTTTTTATAGGCAAAAGAATGCCTGCAGGCCTCTGCATATTTATAATAAATTCCAGGTTTCTGTTTAGACTTTAGGACTATTTCATAATAATGAACTGCATTGTAATAGTCTTCTTTGTCAAATGCTTCATCCGCCGCTTTTTCATAAGCGTTTAATGTTTGGGAAAAAACTGTATTTGTCCCAAGCAAAAATAAAAAAATAAAAAAAAGTAATAAACGCATTTTTGAATAATTGAATTGGAACAACTGGAATACAACAAATTAATACAAATAAATTAAAAAACCGGACAAGCTTTTACCATTGGAAGTCCAGGCACTTTGCGCCAAATATAGATGAGAGAAATTTCGAAACCTCCGTTTTTATCGGTAGCTGCATTGAATTTGGAAATATTTACATCATAAGAAAAGCCAAGTTGCCAACTTTGATAATTAATACCAAAAACAGGCGCAACAGCATCTCCCAAACGGTAATGAGTACCAAAGAAAACAGCAGTTTCGCGACCGGGATTCATATTAATGTGATATCTGCCCAGCATCCCAAAAAGCAATTCTGAGTATGTATTTTGAAATTGAACCAGAAAAGTTGGCACCAAATCCCATTTAGAATGAATTTGAGCTGATGCATTTACTGAAACACTGCCTCTCATTTTCAATCGTATGTCCTGTCCCATGAAGCTTTGTTTAGGACTGTTCAAATGCACCAAGGCCACTCCGCTGTTCACCCATGTTCTTGCCGATTTTTGGTAACGAAGATTGATACCGGTTCCAATATCTATATAAGAAAGTTTGGTTCTGTTCAGGTTGGAAATATCTCCCGAAACTATTGAGGGGTCAAAAACATCACCATTGAACTGATCGTCGAAAGTCATCAGATCTCGACGGAAACGACGCTGTCCGTAGCCCATCTGTACTCCTGCTCCCAAAAACCATCCTTTAGCAATTTGCTGATGATAAGAAACATTCAACAAAAAATGAGTCAGACTCAAGCGGGTATCGCCTGCTTTGTCGTAATGAAAAAGCCCCCCAACAGAGAGGACATTCTTATCAAGTTTCGCGGGCAATAATCTTGCATCGAAAGAAGATGAAAAAGTAAGGTAGGGTACCGGCACAGAAAACCATTGATCCCTCATGTTGGCAACAAAACGGTAATCACCGTTAAAAAGGCCTGTCTGCGCAGGATTCAGATATAAGGGTGCAAAATCATACTGGGAATAATGAATATCCTGAGCTTTGATTATTTCCGAAAATATCAGTAATCCAAACAGCGATAATTTAAATAAAAAATTTCTCATAGGCAGTAAAGCTATATGCCTTATTGATGTTTTGTTCTAATAAGTTGAATAGTACCTACATGGCGAAGAAAAGTACCATCATTACAAACAGCATCAATTGAAAATTGAAATTCTCCTGATTTTAGTTCCATATTGTAATGCACATCGTCCATGCCATTCTCTAAAAGTTTTATTTTTCTGTTTATGCTGGCATCTTGAGTTCCCGATATAGGAACCTCCATAATTGATTCCAGAACTTTTTTTCCCCAGCTATCAAATATTTTCACATCAAAACTATGAACATCTCTCACTTCAACTTCCATAATTCTACCTTCCTCCACATGAGGTTCAAAAATATCAGGCATATCAATATGACAGGTTGCAATCATATCATTGTCATTTTGGTCAGTTTGTGAAAAAACTGCTGTAGAAATTAAAATAAGTGCTAATGATAATAGATGTTTCATGATTTATCTGATAAGTGTTGTATTTCCTTTTTTGAATTGTGGTTTATCATTTAAGTTTTGTCCAATGCATTTATATCTTAAATAATAGCCATAAACATCGGGAGAAAGTTGCTGACCTTTAAAAGTACCGTCCCAGCCTATGTCTTGAGAACTTGTTTCGAAAATCAGTTCTCCCCAACGGTTATAAACTGCAAAATAAAGTTCGGTAATTACATTTCCGCGAACAAAAAGAAAATCGTTCAAGCCGTCACCATCAGGTGTAAATGTATTAGGTACAAAGACATATGGCTCCTCACAGACAAAGCTCTTGGTGAAAATAGTAATTGAATCGCGATTGCTGCAGCCAAATGGATCGGTAACTGTCAAAACATATAAAGTAGTCTGAATTGGTGTAGCAATTGGATTAAATAGCGTTCCGGAACTCAAAGTCGGGTCTGTTTGCCAGTTGTAACTATAAACAGAATTTTCAGTCGCAGTCAATTGCGAGCCAGTCCCCAAAAACACAGTGTCAGGTTCAGCTGCTATATCAAGTTGCGGGAAGGTACTGGAAACAGTCACCATGGCAGAAAGCGTATCGGTACAGCCAAACTGATTGCTGATAAACACTGTGAACTGCGTATTCGAGTCGGGAGAACTGCTGATTGAGGCAGTTCCCTGACCTGAAACAATCATTGAATTGGGCGTCCAGTTATAATTCAAAACATCTCCCGAAATTTGATTTGTAACATTCAAAACAGCAGGTTGATTAGGACAGGCAACAGCAGCAGAATCAATTGTTGCTAAAACTGTCCTTTGACTGATGTTTACAGAATCATAAACACTGCATCCAAAGGCATCTGTAGCCCTCACATAGTAGTTTTGTGCCGCAGCTGTTTGTTGAAGGTTAAAATTCTGCTGTGAAGATATTATATTATTAAAACTGTTATTTAATGCCCATTCAAAAACAGTTCCTACATTGGAAACCGCATTCAGACTGACACTGTTACTGCAAAAAGTAGAATCAGCACCTGCGTTTAAAGATATTGGAGGCGGTACAGCAACTGTTACAGAGCGTATAATTTCACAAGTATCCCTATCATTTCCAATCTGACTAAGGCCGGAAACTGTAACCGAGTAGGTCTGCTGAACAGAAGGCGAAGCGATTGGATTAGGACTTTGCGGGTCATCAAGGCCAATAGCAGGTGACCAAAAATAACTGAGGCTTGAATCAGCACCCGGATTCAGTGCTACAGCAATACCGCCACAACTGATAATTGTATCGTTTTGTCCGGCAAAACTTGGCAATTGCACGGTAATTGGCATAGTCAATGTTCCATCGCAGCCGTTTTCAGTTTCAATTGACAAAGTTACCTGATAGCTTCCGGCCTGCGTAAAGCTATGTGTCGGATTTTGAAGCGAAGAGAAGTTCCCGTCACCAAATGACCAATTCCATGCACTGATAGGATTATAAGCAGTATCTGAAGTCAGATCTCTAAAATCAATTGTCAGGGAATCCCCGCATCCTATTCTTGTCATATCGAACAATGTTGCAACGTCAGTGGTTCTGACCCTTACCAAAAGACTATCGTAAGCAATACACCCGAATTGATTTTCAGCTCTTACATAAAATCTTCTGTTGGTGTTCAGGTTTGTTAAAAACGGATTGCCCGAGCCGATTATTAATGTAAAATTAGGGTCTAATGCCCAATCTACCTGTATTGTTGAGTCTGCATTTACATAGAGACTGATTCTGTTTTCACAGATCAGTGTATCATCCACTGCATTAAAATTGAAGGTATCTGCATAAACTGTAAATAACTGAACAGCAGAACAGGTATCTCCATTATTCGGTGCTGTTATTGTCACTGTGTAGGTAATATTCCCGGAAGGTGTAAGTAAAGGCGAAGGAGTAGTCGAGCTGCTCAAACCGGTAGCCGGAGACCATTGATAAATCATATTTGGATTGCCCCCCTGATTCAAAATAATTGGAGAAGTATCTCCGCAAAGACCCAAACTATCATTTGAAGCAAAATTTGGCACCTGATAATCGATTGTATCTGTAAACGTTCCGACACAACCGTTCGTAAGTCGTACAGTAAGGGAATAAATGTAAGCAGAATCTGATGCACCGTAGGTAAACTGCGGATTATTGGCATTAGAAATATTAGCGCCACCAAAATTCCAAGTCAGCTGATTTACAGTTCCACCTATTGGAATTGTCAGGTTATTAAACTGTACCGAAAGTGAATCATCGCTGCAGCCTAATGGCGTTGCGATAGCATTTACTGGTACGGTATCGGTTACAAATCTGTAAATTCCAGTATCTATAGCAGTACAACCATACTGGTCGTAGGCTCTGATAAAGAGTGTATAAGTAAAAGGAAAAGTACCAAAATTTATAACGACCGGATTCACGTTTATTAAAAAATAAGAATTCCAGGTTGGATCTGTTGTCCATTCCCATCTTACAACTCCAGGTGTTGGAGTTCCATATACAAAATGTCTTGGATCACAGAAAGTTGTATCCGGCTCTAATGACATTGTTACTGGCGGAGGACTAACTACTGTAATTGTTCTAATATTCTGACAAACTGCAAAAGAATTTGTTGCGGTAATTGTAACTGTGTAGGTAAAAGGAAAAGATGGCGGAGTTGCAATAGGGCTGGATGTTAAGCTATTACTCAATCCGGAAGCCGGAGACCAATTGTAAATAATTCCTGTACTGTCTGCACCTGCATTCAGCAAAACTGAAGTTTGACCCGGACAGACCGCAACTGTTGCAGCACTGTTGATGGTCGGGATATTCATATCAAATACTTGTGATGCGCTTCCTGAACAGCCATTAGAAAGGGTAATGTTCATTGTTACCGTATAGGATCCTCCTCTGACAAAGTTGAAAACAGGATTCTGTTGAGTTGAACTGAATACCTGAGTACCCAATACTGTCCAATTTATTGTTGAAATCGTTGTCCCTGAAGGAATTGAGGTAGTATTATTAAACTGAATTCTGACAGTATCACTGCATAGAATATTTGCAGCACTGAAAGTGGCATTTACAGGAACTGAACTTTGCTGAACCAAAGCAAAATCGGTGGCAGTACAACCAAAAGCATCAGTTGCCCGTACGTAGAATCCCGAAAAAGGAAAGGTGGTGGGTGCAATTGAAGCCGGATTGGACGTTGACAAAATGATAAAAAAGGAAGGGTTTCCCGCCCATTCATAAGAAACGGCAGTTGGACTGCTTGCCGTCAGTGTAACCGTAGATCCGCAATATACCTGATCGGGGACAGTTACTGTAACTGGAGGAGGAAATCCTACAAAAACTGTATCCACATTTACACAGTTAAAATTGGCATTTGCAGCCGATATTGTCACAGTATATGTTGTGGGAACAGCAGGATTAGCAATTGGACTCGGAGAAGTTGTGCTGCTAAGTCCTATACCGGGAGACCAGTTATAGACAAAAGCAGGATTAGCCCCCTGATTGAGTTGAACTGATGTTTGTCCCTGACAGATTCCGGCACTGTCCCGACCATTGAGCAACGGCAAAACAAAAGGATCCAAAGGATAAATAACCAAACCGGTACAACCTAATGAACTTAACACTGAAAGCTGCACAAAATAAGATCCGCCAGTGCTGTAAACGGCTGTTGGATTCTGTTGTGAAGAACTACTGCTATTACCAAAATTCCAGTTCCAGGCGACGATCGGTCCCTGAGAAAAATCTGTAGTCTGGTCTTGAAAAGAGACGGTCAAATCATCAGTACAGCCTTGGTATGCGAAACTAAAATCAGGATTGATAGGAATATTGTTTCGGTTTACTTTGAAAACATCTGTCACCTGACAGCCATAAGCATCTCTTGCTCTGACAAAAATATTTGTGCCGGAAGGCGCTGCCGGCAATAGAATTGCAGCCGGATTCTGATTGCTGAAAATAGGATTATAATTACTGTTATAAGACCATTCAACCACAGAAAAGCTTCCATTGGCTGCTATAATGATTGTATCATTACAGGTGGCAGTATCTGCTATAGGATTCAATGAAATTGGAGGAGCAACTAAAACAGTAACAGTTTTATACAAAAAACAACTGTCCACACCGTTCATTGCGGTTACAGTCACATTGTATGTTGTAGACGTGAGCGGATTCGCTATCGGACTGGCCGCTGTCGTACTGCTGAGTCCAGTTGCCGGAGACCATTGGTAACTGTGCGTTGTATCACCGCCGGGATTGAGTAAGATATCTGTAACCCCAGGACAAATAGCTACCGTGTCGGCACTTGAAATATTTGGCACATTAAGTGTTATGGTATCGATCAATGATTCCCGACAGCCATTTGCTGCCTGAACTGTTAAACCTATGGGATAGGTACCCGATTGGGTATAAAAAGTGCTTGCAAATGGCACATTCGAGGTCTGTCCATTGCCAAAATTCCAGCTCCAGGAAGTAATATTGCTTATAGTATCGATCGTAAGGTCCACAATCTGTAATCTTGTAGTGTCGCTGCATTCCAAAACAGAAACATCAAAATCCATGATAATAGATTCATATTGAAGGTTGATTGTTCTGGTGGTAGTATCTGAACAAAGCGTTCCCGGATCTGCAATAAGCCTGATTGTATAGGTTCCGGTATCGGGATAAATATAAATCGGATTTGCCAGATTGGACCCTGCATTGATCGTAGAATCGCCAAAATCCCAGACATAACCGGTTCCCAGACTTGTACTGTTATTCAGAAACTGCACCATAAGTGAATTATCGCACTGAATTTCAGGTGCAAAAAAGGCAGATGAAACCAATTGTCCGCATACACCTATAGCGTATTGAAAATCACGCCGGGTAGTTGCAATCAATACCCCATTTCTATATTCGCTTACACAGATTCCCACTACAAAAACCCCCATCAATGTTGGCGTTCCCTGCAATAGTCCGCTTTGATAGTTAATTCTGAGCGAATCTGTACCGCCCAGCATATTTGAATCACTGAACCCCGGCAACCAGCCTACTGCTGTGTAGGGCGGATTGTAAGGAGGCTGAGGCATAGGGTCAAAAGGCGTAGCTCCATCCAAAGGAGTACACATTTCATAAACAAGTGAGTCTCCGTCAATATCTGTAGCACTGTGGTCAAAGAAAATGGGACGGTTCACACAAATATAGACCGGAGGCCATTCATTGAAAGTCGCCGAACTGTTACAGGTTAAAAGTGCCTGTTCAGAAATTAGTGCAGAGTATGTAGCACCCGCATCAAGTGGACTGACAATATTTACAATATCAATATTGCGGCAGCAGCGTTGGTAAACCAACTGATAACCACCCGCAAGAAATGGTAAATTTACGGTATCTACATAGGAAGTTGTATGAATACAAATATTGGGGGGAGCTACTAAACAAGGATCATTCAGATTGAGATCCAATGTATCATTCTCCCTCAGC
Organism: uncultured Bacteroidota bacterium; assembly: GCA_903854205.1. Lineage (GTDB taxonomy): Bacteria > Bacteroidota > Bacteroidia > Chitinophagales > Saprospiraceae > Saprospira. The sequence continues at coordinate 8,924 of CAINVS010000585.1, forward strand.
AGTAGTCGTAGATCGTAAACCAAATTATTGTTTGAATCAAAAACTCCAATTGCTGCAGGATTATCGAACCATGGAACACCTGTATCGCAATCACGAAAAACCCTCAGCATGATTTCATACTGATTATTTCCCAGGCAACGATAAGTTATTTCCCCCCCTACAATATGAGTTGCAAGCAACTGATGTTGAAATGCGAAGCAAAAAAATAAAAAGGGAAGAAAAAAAAGAGTTCGGGTATATTTTCTAAACATAGAAATTCAATTAAGAGCAGATATCCTTTGTATTCAATTTTAGTATTAAAAAATACATATCGACTATTGAAAAGTCGAATATACCGAATAGATTTGAAGAGAAGAAAGTTTTACTATTTTTTTAATCCAAAAAAAATAAAATGTCAAAAGATTAGTAAAAACATTAATTTTCTATAACCTCAAAAAATCTTTCAATTGATTCTCCATGTTCATCAACCAATGTTATTCTATGTTTACCGATTGAAGGATTTAGTGACATTCCATGTATTTCTTTGGTTGTACCAATATATTTATCATCCAAATGCCAATAAATAAGCGTCTTAGGCTTTGAATGGGCTGCTTCAAATACAGTACGGCTTTTATTTTGGTCCAGATTTCTAGGGACAAAAATCTGAACATCATCGGAAGCAGGATAAATAAGTTCCATAGATTTTCTGCTTTCAGAAAGGCTGCTTTTACAGTCTTCGCGATAAGGCGGTAAAACCTGGTAGGAAGGATCTTTTTTGGTATAAAACCATTCCTGAGATGGGGGTAACACAAAGAATGATTCATGACGCATATTACCCGGTGATTCACATTCAGAATGTACCCTGTACTTACTGTCAGCACTTAGGTGTATCATTTTATGATATGGACAGATCGATGTTTTTCTACCGGAAGCCTGAATCCATACTGAATCTATTTCCACGCAATATTCACCTGCTAGATGTCCGGAATGACGACAAACAGGCATCTGCAACATGTCATCATAAGGTTTTTCAAACCATTGTCTGGAATGTCCAAGAATATGAAAAATATCAAACAACAGTGGTCCTGCCGCAGATACACCTACAATACCCGGACGGCCCTCTCCATCAGCATTTCCAACCCAAACAGCTACCACATAACGTGGAGTCACACCTACTGCCCAAGCATCTCGAAAACCAAAACTGGTCCCTGTTTTCCAAGCAATACGGCTGGACGAAGTGAACTGTTCCCAATAACCTTCAGAACCCGGTCTTCCTACTTCCTGCATCGCCTCAAAGGTATGCCAAATGGCTGCAGCGGAAAGTGTACTTTGTGTAACTCTTGTCAGATTTGTGACATTCGAAATTTTTCTAGATTTATTTCTGTGATAATTCAAAGGCATATAGCCCTCCGGCGCATAATTGCTGCTAAAAACATTATAATGCCAAAGATTTCGGGCCATAGAACTGTAAATTCCGCCCAGATCCCAAAGTGTAGTTTCTGCTCCACCCAAAACCAATGTAAGACCGTAATGTTCCGATGAATTATTCAGTGTAGTCATACCTAACTGTTTCAATTTACTGTGAAATCGTGTTGGGCTATATTTGTAAAGCATCTGAACACTTGGTACGTTCAACGAACGGGATATAACTTCTTTGGCTGCTACGGCCCCATCGTGGCCAAGGTCAAAATTCTTAGGTGTATAAGCTCCAAACTGTGAAGGTATATCGGGAAAAATTGTGCCGGGCAGCATTTCTCCATCATGAAGCATTGAAGCATACAAAAGGGGTTTCAGAATTGAACCGCTACTTCGGGGAGCTGTAATAATATCCACCTCAGCTCCATGCTCAGCGGATACATTGGGTGTATTGCCCAAATATACAAGCACATCACCGGTTTGAGCATCGATGACCAATGCAGCTGCGTTGTAAACCAGATTTTCGGACATGCGAAGACTGTGTGCTTCCAAAACCTCTGCTACCCTGCTTTGCAGATCGGCATCAATAGTAGTTTGTACAATGCCATTGGGCAGTTTTTTTGTTAAAACCTCTTTTTCGTGAACACGTTCCAACAGATGCGGTGCCAGCCTTGGCAGCACCTGTGGTTTCTCTGGCAATTCTTCCAGTTTGGACAGACGACAGGTCATCTCATCTATGTGCCCCTCTTTTTTTAGTTTTTCCAAAAGCCGATCCCGTTTGGCTTTGAGTTTTGTTCGGTTTTTCCCGAGATTAATCAGTGAAGGACTGTTGGGCAATACCGCCAGCATAGCCGCCTCTGCCCAGGAAAGCTGATCGGCACTACGTCCGAAGTATTTCCAAGCAGCTGCATCCAATCCAACTACATTTGCGCCAAAAGGGGCATTTGAACAGTAAAAAGCAAGAATTTGTTTTTTGCTGTAGCCCCATTCCATTCGGGTAGCCAAAAGCATTTCCCAAAGCTTTTCGGGTACTGTTCGGTTGGGATTATTCCTGGAAAGTCTTATCACCTGCATGCTGATTGTACTTGCGCCGCTTTGCATTTCTCCACTGCTCATATTTCCCCACAGTGCCCTGCTCAGCGCCCAAAAATCTACTCCCCAATGCCGATTAAACCTTTTATCTTCAAAGCAAATAATTGCTTTGGCAAATTTATCGGGCAAGGCAGAATTGTGCGGAAAACGCCATTGTCCGTCATTTGCAATTTTAGCTCCCAAAAGTTTTCCTTCTTTATCAAAGAGTACGGTAGATGTCGGCGTTTTAAATAAACGACTCGGAAGGCAGATATAATAACCCAAATTAATAAATAAAAATGCAGCTAATAGCTGATACCTGTATTTAAAAAAGAAATTTTTAATTCTATCAAAAAAGGTATTTGTTGGGAATTTAATGCTCACTTTAAATTTATTTAAGCGGGTTTCAATTGCAAATTTAGCAATTTAAAAAGATTCATCACTAGAAATCAGATTGAGGAAAAACATTTTTTCAAATCAAATGTAATTTTAGCAGGGAGTAACTATATCCGTTTATAGAAAATAATATTTTCAAATTGTTTTATATCAATCAATTGGGCATCTAAAAAAGTTAAAAAGAAAGATCTTTAGCCAAAAGTGCGGCAAAATATTTGGAACAACCACAAAATGAAATATTTAAATACAAAATGAAAAAATTGGGCTAGTTAAAAATTTAATAATGAATGTTATTAAAAAGAAGTAAAATGATGTATTTTTATAACAACCAAAATCAAACAAAATGAGCTATTTTTATACACTTTTAGTTTTCATGACAATATCCCAAACATTTGCACAACTACCTGCCAATATGTTTGCAGACAGTCTTCATGCGCCCTTTTATTATGGCGTAAGTTCGGGTGATCCGGATAATAATTCTTTTATAATATGGACCCATATCAGCCCCCCTTCACCAGATAGTTTTACCGTAAATATTGCCTGGGAAATAGCCAGCGATACAGGGTTTACAAATATTGTTCAAAATGGCACTGCAATTGCGGATAGCCTGCAAACTTATACTGTCAAAGTTGAAATTTCAGGGCTTTTGGCAGGCACAACCTACTATTATCGATTTTCGGATTTGAATGCTAATTACTCTGTCTGGGGTAGGGCAAAAACACTTCCCACAGGAAATATTATAAAGACTAAAGTAGCCGTAATGTCCTGCAGCAGCATATTTTCAGGATTTTTCAATGCCTACAGACGACTGGCGGAAAGAGAGGATCTGCAGCTGATTATTCATTTGGGAGATTACATTTACGATTATGCTGACGCCGATGAACAGGTGCGAATTCCAACCCCTTATCCTGTTGATTGTAATACACGTGAAGATTGGATTGATAGACATAAATACTATCTTTTAGATCCGGATTTAAGAGAGGCCAGACGTATGCAGACCTGGTATGCTTATTGGGACAATCATGATATTGACAGTGACTCGCTCTATGCAAAAGAGATTTTCAGACAATGGCTGCCAATAAGAGAAAGTGCCGCTGTTCAGCAAAATTATCTATACAGAAACCTTTCCATTGGTAATTTGGCTGATGTAATAATGATGGATGTAGAATCGCTGAGAGCTATTGACACCTTTCCCAACGGTGAATACAATTTGTTGGGAAATACTCAATTTGAATGGGCAACACAGTCACTAAAAAATTCCAATGCCAGATGGAGACTTATGGGCTCCCAGAAAATGGCCGGTGGCTGGTATACCAGAGGAATAGATCAGAGCATTCTGAATCTGGTGCCCAATGATGGAGATGTATTTGACAACAGTTCCTGGGATGGTTATTTTGAGACAAGAAACAGACTTTTTGACACTTTGACCAATTACAACATTGATAATTGTCTGATTCTTAGTGGAGATGCCCATATAACTTTGGCCCTGGATCTTGTAAAAGATCCATATGACAGCATTGCTTATAATCCGACAACCGGTTACGGTTCTGTAGGTTGTGAATTTTTACCGAGCAGTATCAGTCGTGGAAATTTTGACGAACAGGGCGTTCCGGCATCAATTAGCCCATTTTTTTTAGGCATCACGATGGGTGCCAATCCACACCATATTCACATGGAAATCAATCAGCACGGATATGGTTTAATTGAAATAAACGAGGATAGTATCGTGGCTACGCCTTATTATTCCGATATTCTGACTCAGACAAATATTGAAACTGCAGGTCAAAAATTGGTAATGAGAAATGGCGATAATCACTGGGTTCGACTTCCTACTGCCGTTCAAAGTCTGCAAAATAATATTGCTTGGGAAATTTATCCGAATCCGGCAACAGCATCACTATTCGTTAAAATACCGGAAAATCTTAACAATTCTGTAAAATTAACTATCTGCGATGCATTGGGACGGGAAATTAAAAAAATTAGCCTGAATGAAAGCAGTGAAATCAGTCTTGACGGCATTTCAAGCGGTATTTATTTCGTGAACTTAATTTCAGAAAATGGCATTAGTACTGCAAAGGTTTTAGAGGTATTGAGATAATGCTTTATAAGATTTTTAGGATTTCATCTCTGCCAAAACTATGGAAGGTATAGTCTCGTCAGCTACTGACGAGCCAAAAGTAAAAAAGAGCCCGCGGCAGCGTTATGCGATTTGAACTTGTTTCAACCCTTGATTGGCATTAAAAACTATAAAAATGCCGCAGTCTTATAAAACTGCGGCATTATAATATTTATGAGATTAAAAAAAATCCTAACCCTGACTCAATGTCCCTGAAATATCCGTTTTATACGCCTGCCAGGCAGGAATAAAAGCGGCAAAGAAGCCAATAAACAATGTGCCCCCAAAAAGATAGAGTTCCTCCACTAAAAACATACTGCCGGTGAAGGTATACTGATAAGTATTTTCCAGATATCCTGCCAATACAGCCATACCGCCATGACTGATAATCATTCCCAATAAATAACCAAAAAGTGCTATCAGAATCCCTTCCAGAGTAACCATAAAGAAGAGTTGCATACGGGAAGCACCCATTGTACGCATCAGAGCAATTTCATATTTACGTTCTTTCATGGAATTGAACAATGAAATAAAGACGCTGAATGCAGAAATTCCTATGATGATGATTGCCAATACATAAAGGAAACTGGCTCCCAAGCCCATATTATCAAGTAATCGTTGGAGTTGAATTGCGGGGATGGCAAAACCCAATTCTTCCAAACCCTCGGTCTCATCAATGATTTTGGAGAGATGCATAGTTGCCATTGTAGAAGTATTGCCTTCTTTGTCTTTGGCAAAGCTGATGAGCATGGCCGTAATTTCTTTGCCTTCAGCAGAAATTGGAGCTAATTCTTTTTCAGGTTCATGAGCATGGTCGTGATTATCATGGGAATGATTATCGTGTGAATGATTATCATGTGAATGATTATCATGACTATGGTTATGTGCAGCAGTATCAGTAGCAGCACGAACATGATTTTGATTGTGGTCATGCCCGCTATGATCTTCATTTTGGTTCGCAGTACTGTCAGTTTGCTCATGTGCACCCTCTTCACCTTCGTGATCGTGTTCCTCGTGAACACGCCAAACCGATGCAACATTGGTGAGAATTAACTGGTCAATAACCGTATTGGAATTATCAAAAATTCCGACAACTTCATATGAATGCGTATCATGCACATGCATCCCATCATTGACCAAACCATGAGAACCGTGAAATGTAGAACCTATCTTCAAATTTAGTTTTTTTGCTGCTTTCGCTCCTACACAGGCCTCCATATCTTTATCCCAAAGTTTGCCCTTATCCAAACGTACTTTATAATGAGATGCCAGGGCAGTATCTGTTCCCACAATGCGGAAACCATTGTAGCTGTCTCCCAAAGCGAGAGGAATCGCTTTATCTACAAATTTACTCTTGGTAATCCATTTGGTTTTTTTCAATGGGATATTACCTGTTGGTACATCTATATGGTATACTGAAGATAGAATCATCTGAAGCGGACTGCCTTTGGCGCCGACAACCATATTGATTCCATCGATATTTTTGTAAAGTCTGTCCTGAAACTGTTGGTTAATAAGAAAGAGAATTGAGGTAAGTCCAACTCCCAATGCCACCAAAATAAGACTTAATCCCATGGAAAGCGGTTTGAAGACTAAATTCTTCCAACTGAGTTTAAATAAATTCATAAAATAGCTATTTTTTAACAATTCAGAACTAGGCAGAAATACAATTTGATTATTAACCTAATGCCTTTTTTAATAATTTTCCCATTTGATCGATTGTAATATTCTGCATTATTTCTCCCCTTTTTGCGAATGAAATATTGCCGGTTTCCTCTGAAACAATAAATGCAATAACATTGGCTGTTTCTGTTATACCAATAGCTGCGCGGTGTCTAAGTCCTAAGGATTGCGGAATACCGGGTCTGTCTGAGACCGGCAATACACAACTTGCGGCTATAATGTGTGTCCCTGAAATTATGGTTGCCCCATCATGCAGGGGGCTGTGTTTATTAAAAATACTCATCAGCAGCTGAGCAGAAATTTCTGAATTAATAATAATACCTGAACTGTAGAGACCATCTAATCCGCTGCCGATAGTAACCAACATGAGTGCGCCGGTTTTTTCTTCAGACATTTGTTTGGTAGCTTTTAAAATCTCTTTAAAGACTTTTTCATTTTTCCCGGTTCCGGAACTGAGCGCTTTTCCAAAAATACGTTCTACCAGACTCGTTTGTAAGGAACCCTGCCCTACCAATATTAGGAATCTCCTTACCTCAGGTTGAAAAACGATGAGTAGGGCAATCATTCCGACACTGATAAATTGTTCCAAAATGGTAGATAGCAGGGGCATTCCAAGAGCACCAACAATCCACCACAACACATAAATAGCAACTAAACCCAAGAAAATATTAAATCCGAGACTGCCTTTCAGCAGTTTATAAATCTGAAACAGCAAAAAGCCCACAATGAGGATATCCAGAATATCCCAAAGTGTTACATTTAAAAAGCCTATCTGAATCAGAAATACCATGTAATATTTAAGTGTTTAAAACAAATCTCATCATCCGACTTCTTATAAACATTCTTAATGCTGAAGTGTTGAGATTTACCTGTTTGGCAAAAATAATAAAACCCGACAAGTTTTTGAAGCTTAGCGGGTTTTATTGTGTATTTGATTTATTTAAACGGGCTTAACCAGTTCACCATTATCCCAAAGGCCTTCTTCTACACGGCCATCGATATAGGCAAATTTGCCAAAACCATGAAACTCATTATCGCGGAAATTGCCATCAAAAATATCGCCGTTTTCGTAGTAATAAACGCCATAACCGGTTCTGTTTCCATCTAACCAGTTACCTTCGAAACGATCACCATTATCGTAAGTGTATACACCATAACCGCATCGCTTGTCTTCCATCCAATTGCCTTCGAAACGATCCCCTGTTGCAAAAACATAAATACCGAAACCGTTCATTTTACTTTCGGCCCAATCACCTTCGTAATAATCGCCATTAGCCCACCAGAAAGTACCTTTTCCATTGCGTTTGTCAGCAAGCCATGCACCCTTGTATCGGCTGCCGCTGCCTTTATAGGAATAGTCTCCCTGACCCTGTTTAAGGTCATTGACCCAATCACCATCGAAAAAGTCACCATTGTTGTAAAAATATTTTCCATTTCCGTGCATTTTTCCATAAACCCAATCCCCTTCGTATCTTTCACCATCTTGCCAGATGAACAGACCAAGACCGTGACGGGAACCCAGAATCCACTCGCCAAAATACATGCTGCCGTCATTGTCGTAGTTGTATTTTCCTACGCCCTGTCTCCAGCCATCCCAAACTTCGCCGATATAGATATCCTTGTTGTCATATGTTACACGATTTTCAGTATTAACCATAAGTCTGTCAATACTTTCCAAAGTGTAGTCTTTTACTGAGAATGCAACTGAAACCGGGGTTTCTGTTTCATTAATTTCGCGTTGCATAGGACCTCCCATGTCACCACCTGCTGCACCCGGTTCATTTGGGCCGCCGGGGCCTTTTTTTTCGTTATCGTCTTTCATTTCGTTTTGAGGATTATATGATCTAGAATGTTGTATACCAGTAAAGGCATTTGCAGACTTTTCTTCTGTTTTATGCTCGTTATCTGCCTTTTCATGATGTTCATGAGTAGAGGAAAAAACCTGTGCTTCATTTCGCAGTTTTACCTGTTTCACCCACCAATTATAGGTAAAAACAACAGCAATGATAATGAGTGCAAAAAGAAACCACATACAAGAGATATTAAATCAGATAATAATTGATTTCAAATTTATACTTTTTTCCTAATATTTGAAAATCAAAAAACCATTATTTAGGATTTCTAACATTAATTAACAATTCTGAAGCAATTGAATCAAGATAAATATTACAATTTTTAGCTTCTCTATTCTTTAACATCCAGTTGGCCAAAGGGGCGATAATTTTGTTTTCAATTGCTCTTTGCAAGGGTCTTGCTCCAAAACGTTCGTCAAAACCGACTTCAGCAAGTTGTTTTAGAAGCGTGTCACTAAAATCAAGACTGATACCATTTTTAACAAATCCTTCTCTTCCTGAAAGCTCTTTGAGTTCATTATGTGTGATTTTCAAAATATGTTCCCTGTTCAAAGGATTAAAAGTTACAATCTGATCAATACGGTTAACAAATTCGGGGCGGAAAAATTTGCCGATCGCTGATTCATAATTATTGCCGGAGCCGCTGCCAAATCCAATTGAAACTCCATTGCCTGCCCCTAAATTTGAGGTCATAACAATAATGCTGTTTCGGAAATTGGTAACCCTTCCAAAAGAATCGACCAGTCTGCCTTCATCCAAAACAGTCAGCAAAGCGTCAAAAACTGAGGGGTCTGCTTTCTCTATTTCATCTAATAAAAGCACTGAAAATGGCCTTTCTCTGATTTCCTGAACAAGAGTGCCCACTTCACCTCCAGCCCCAATAAAACGGGCCAATTGTTCCGGATGCTGAAATTCACTCATGTCTATTCTTACAAGTGGTGATTTTTTCTGGCCTTTTCCAAAGAAATAGTCAGCCAATGCCTTGGCCGCAGCTGTCTTACCTACACCGGTTGGCCCCGCAAAGATCATAGTACTGATAGGCTTTACGGGGTTATTTAATCCTGCTTTGAAGATTTTAACTACTGCAGCGAGAGCAGCAAGTGCACTCTCCTGCCCTATTATTCTGCTGTTGAAAAAAGATTCGAGTTCCCCTGATTCCAGGATCATATCATCCCGCAAAAACAGCTCAGGCATACCGGTTTGTTTAACAAAATTCTGTATTACTGCCTGTTGATTTATTAACTGCGTACCTTTTAATTCGGCTTCACTGATACATTGTCCCAAAAACTTAATGGCTTTACCCGGAAAACTTTCATAAGGATAATAACGGACCAAAAGTCTGTAACTGAGTTCCATCGCATTACGATCTACTCTGATTTTCAAATTTTGAGCACAGTAATCACTAAACTTGTCTAAAATGGAGAAAATGCTTGATTGCGGCAACTCTTTGAGTTCTATAATTTGAAAATTTTCAACAAATCCGGGCAAAAGCCGTCGCATACTTTCCAATTGTGTTGGCGTTAGCTCCCCGATTATCTGCATCTTGCCGCTCTGCAAAAAAGGAGTCATGAAGGCCGCAACTGAATCTTCAGGACCTTCTCCGCCAATCTGCATCAATTGAACCAAATCACTGATCCAAAGTACACCATTTGCCAATTGCAGTTCATAAACCAATTCCTCTACATTGCGCTGCCATTCTCCTAAATATTTAGCTCTGGCAGTTATGCGCTGTGCCACTAACTGCCAAAAACTGAGACCAAGCTGTTCCGTTTTTTTTATTTTTTTAATGGCCTGTTTCAATACTGCACTTTTTCCAACACCATTGCCTCCTACCGTAATTACATTAGAACGGGTATTTAATATTAAATCCATCACAGCATTGACTTTATCCTCAAGTCCCCAAGCTGCTTCAGGGAATTTTGCAATATTTCTTTTTAGTGATTTTGTAAAAGGAAATTCCTCGGCCATTGTTTTTAAGACATCCGATCTATTTTTAAAATTCCAATTACTGCCAAAACTGTCATTTTTAACAGGTTTAATTTTCAATACTACCCTGTCAAGTTTTGCAGCCTTAGCTTCAATCATTCTGAAAATTTCTTCGGGTCTTTTCTGATTTAGTATATTGGAAGCAAAATTCTGTACCAAGTAGGGTAGAATTTTAATGTCCTGAAAATTGAATCTATCTCCCAAAAAAGGGAGCTGACATTCAAAAAAAACTTCATCGCTGGTTGGGCCATATACAGCTATCACCGGCACTTTTATTTGTTCGGTACCGGAAAAGGAATGTTCGGCACTTTTATAAATAGGCCTTGTATTTACTTCAAAGGTCTTTAGTTTAAAATCATCAGTAAAAACAGGCAGGGGATAATCTTCGTGTTTTTTGTATTCTCGTGCTAAATAATCACTCATTGCTGATTTAAGCGAACGAAGATCCTTTTCAATTATCTGATAACTGGTTCCGACAAGGATTCCAACAACATAATTGTTTCCAAATTCCTGATATAGAAGCGGGTAAGTTATATATTCCATTTAGTTTGCGGTAATTGGTACTTGGCAGAGGGTACTTGGTAGAGGGTACTTGGTAGAAGGTACTTGGTACTTGGTAGAGGGTACTTGGTAGAAGGTACTTGGTACTTGGCATTGGGTAGAGGATTTGATACAGGCTGACAATTTTCAAATTATAGAGCCAACTCTTTTCCGTACTCAAATCTTCAAATTATTTTGCTTTTTGGTACAGCTGCTTTTTAGCGATTTTGCTTATTGTTAAACATGCCACCCCAACCGGGTTCTATTCTCTTTGCACCTTTGATGCTACAAACATATCACTCCGAAGGAGCTAAAAATTCAACAAATTAATAGCTTTTTAAATATCTATTCTATTTACTTGATACCTATTTCAGGTCTACTGTTTACTGGTTACTTTTCTTGCTACTGATTAACTTTTCAAACTCATCAGTGGACAGACAATTGACACAGTTTTCTTTTGTTAACAATCCTTTACGTGCAACCTGAATACCGTAACGTATATCATGTACTCCCTGTTTGCTGTGCGCATCGGGATTTATGGCAATTTTCACCTCTTTCTCCAAGGCATATTCCAACCAGGTATAATCAAGATCCAAGCGAAGCGGATTTGCATTTATTTCAATAATAACAGCATTTTTGGCGCAGGCATCAATCACTTTTTTATGATCTACAGGATATCCGGCTCTTGAGAGCAAAAGTCTTCCGGTTGGATGCCCCAACATAGTTGTATAGGGATTTTCAATGGCTTTTATCAATCGCTGTGTAGCCTTCCCTTCTGTCATTTTCAAATTGCTGTGAATTGATGCAATGACAAAATCGAAACCCTTCAACATCTCAGTATCATAGTCTAAATCACCTTCAAATTTTATGTCAGATTCAATCCCTTTAAAAATCTTAAAATCTGTAAATTTGGTGTTTAAGCTGTCGATTTCGTTCCATTGCTGAATCACTCTATCCGGCTTTAGACCGTTCGCGTAAAAAGCTGACTGTGAGTGATCCGTAATACCCAGATAGGTATAGCCCTGTTCTCTGCAATATTCGGCCATTTCCTTTAAACTTGCCCCACCGTCGCTGTAAGTGCTGTGTGCATGAAGCACACCTTTTATATCTGAACTTTTTATCAGATCAGGTACTTTTTTCTTGTCAATATTTGGAATGTCCCTTATTTCAGCCGGAATAAAAGGAATTCCTGCTTTTTCAAACAGTTCTGCTTCGGAAAGTCCCAAAACAGTTGAAGGCGTTTCATTTTTAAGTATATTTTTTGCTAAAACTGAACTTCCTGTGCTTTCTAAAAGTCTGACAGCCGAAAGTCCTTTATTAGCTCTGTAAAGCCTGATTTTAATGCCTCCTTTTTCTGATTTTCCTTCCCAAACGTCTTTGTTTTTTTCTTCAAGACCGTTTATCAATCCGGATTCTATCAGAGAGTCTATTTCATTGGTTTCCACAACATATTCCAACATATCAACCACCGGCATCAGTCTTCTAAACTGACCGGTTAACATAACATTTTCTTCTCCAAGTACATCCTGCAAATCTTCCAGCAAATTATCGGCATCTTCTTCTACTGAAGCCCAGCGAAATTTGGCGAGCGACTGAAAAAAGTATTCCAACTGTTCTTTTACATTTTGCTGTGACTTTTCACCAAAACCTTTCAGGTCTTTCAATCGGTTTTCATTGCAGGCATATAAAAGTTCACCCGGCGATTCAATCTCTAATTCTTTCCAAAGCAGCCAAACTTTTTTTACACCCATTCCCTTGATATCCAGAAGTTCGACTATCCCGGAAGGTGTTTTATCCAAATATTCCGTCAAAATTTTTATTTTGCCGTTTTTCTGCAGTTCCAATATCTTATTTGCTATTGCATCGCCCACTCCTTTTATACCTTTGAGTTCAACAAGATTCATTTTGCCCAATTCCTGTTCTTCATTCCTTAGAATGCGATAGGCATTATTATAAGAGCGTATTTTAAACTCTTCTTCTCCATGCAGTTCCATCAGCTGTGCCAGCAGCGAAAAAGCATTGGCTATTTCTTTATTGGTCATAATTTTCTTTGTTTATTCCTTAATCTCAGGATTTTACAAACAGGGCTTTTTGGATCAATTTTTGGCCTTTCATTTCAATAATATAAGTGCCTTTATTTAATCCGGACAAATTCAATTGTATCAAATTTCCGAATTGAATAATACTTACTTCGTACTGTTTACCTATCAAATCAAAAATAGTAATTTTCTCAGGATTTTCAACTGCCAATTCAAAAAAGAGATGATCTACCGCAGGATTGGGGTAAACTTTTAGTTCAGCAATCGAATTCTCCAATTTCTCATTATTGGAAATATCTTCCTGCAAACTCACAAGCCCGCTATTGTGGGTACCTATCCATAGTAGTCCATTATTATCTTTAATAATAGTATGAATCCAATTTTCAGGTAAATCTGAATTTTCAGTTGTAAAATAAGACCAACTGTCGGGCATAACTCTTTTTATCAACCCATTTTGCTCTGTACCAATATATTGTCGGTCTTTTTCATCAATAAAAATACAGGTAGAAGCGGATACAGGCATACCCGAATTATTATTATTGAACATTTGCCAATTCAGATTGCCCCAATCGACATAAACACCTGCAGCCGGAGAGGCAAACCAATAATGATCAGCAGAATCGAGGGCTATTTGCAGGGAAGTATTGTCAGGAATTCCACTACCGTTATTTCTATTATAAACAGTCAAAGTAGTATCATAAGTAACTGCAATACCACCATTTAGCGTTCCTGCAGTGATTCTGTTATCCCTCCCTACTTTTATACAGGAAATATTATTTGAGAAAAGATCGGAATTGAGAGTTGTCCAAACTTTCCAGGTAGTATCATTGTACATGGCCAAGCCTTCCACAGTTCCAATCCATTTTCTGCCAACACTGTCAACTGCAACTGAACGCACGCAGTAATCGGGAATACCGCTGTTGACGGGTGTGAAATTTGTCCAGTTTGTGCCGTCAAATTCGTAAAGTCCGCCACTCAAAGTGCCTACCCAGACAGTATTCTGTTGGTCAATGTACAGTGCACGGATTAAATTATCGGTCAATGCTGAATTTTGAGTATTATAAACCGTCCAAATGGTATCATTGAATACGGCAAGGCCAAAATCAGTCCCGACCCATTTGCGGTTCAGTTGATCTACTGCCAATACACGAACGGTATTGTTGGGCAATGAAGAATTTTGTTCATTATAAATCGTCCAAATATCCTGAGCTGTTACAGAAAAACAGGACAAACAAATCAATAAATTAAAAAGCAAAAAATGTTTCATATAGCGTGAGTTTTGAGAACCTATAATTTTCAAATATCTCATATAGGCTGCCGATTTTATGCAAAAAATCTAAATAGGTTTAACAAACTCTTCAATCTCATGCCATTTCAGTCCAAACTGACGGGAAGGATAGCTTTTGATTGATTCAAAACCATTGTTTTTCCAAAAACTAAGTCCGATTTCATTGTCTTTAACTACTGCTAATCTCAAAAATTTGAAGCCTTTTGATCTCAAATCTTCCTCAAAATATTCAAATCCAATTCTTCCTATCCCTCTGCTGCGATGTTCCTCATTTACCAAATATAAGGCAATATAAACAGTTTCGTCATCGGGATAAAATTTTGTTCCCCAAATTGCCCCCAAAAGTTTTCCATCTTCAAAAATACCGGTTATTTCAAGATTTTCTATAGGCGTATCTGTCGGAACATGAGAAAAAAGCGCTTCAATATCTTTAAATGTAGGCAAATAGCCATCCAAAAGCATATAATAATCGGAACAGGAGGCGACAAGATCTTTCAATAAATCAAAATCCTTTTCTAAAATTAATCTTCTGTAAGAAAGGGTATCCTGCATATTACATTTCTTTTATAGCCCTGTAAAGGTCGGCCCAGTCTCTTCTTTCTTTGATAACCGTTTCTGCATATTCATTCCAAATATCTACATCCTGAGAAGGATCTTTGATCACAGCACCGATAATACCAGCTGCAAGGTCTCTAGCTTTAAGTATCCCATCACCAAAATGTGCTGCCAAAGCCTGTCCGCTATTGATGACCGAAATAGCTTCGGCCGTGCTGAGGGTGGATGAAGGCACTTTTACCTTGGTTCTGCCATCAATCGTTTTGCCGCTGCGCAGCTCCCTGAAAATTATTACCAATCGTTCAATCTCTTTTATTGGAGCCAGTTCTGCCGGAATTTCAAGGGTTTTTCCCAATTTGTCAACCCTGAGTTTTACTATTTTCACTTCCTCTTCCATCGAAGCCGGAAGTGGCAGTATTACGGTGTTGAAACGACGTTTCAAAGCAGAGGAAAGCTCATTTACTCCTTTGTCGCGATCATTTGCGGTAGCAATAATATTGAATCCCTTGTGCGCCTGTACTTCAATGTTCAGCTCTGGCACAGGCAGTATTTTTTCAGAAAGTATTGTAATTAATGTATCTTGAACATCAGCAGGAATGCGGGTCAATTCTTCCACTCTGGCAATGGCACCTGTCTGCATTGCCCGCATGATCGGCGAAGCCACCATTGCATCGACTGAAGGGCCATGAGCCAGTAACTGTGCATAATTCCAGCCATAGCGCATAATATCTTCATTCATACCGGCAGTTCCCTGTACCAAAAGTGTTGAACTGCCACTGATAGCCGCAGCAATATTTTCACTTACCCAGGATTTGGCAGTACCCGGAACACCCATCAGTAATAAGGCCCGATCTGTCGCTAAAGTAGCAACAGCAATTTCTATAAGTCTTTGACTGCCAAAATATTTTGGTTCTATTTCCATTCCATTGTCAAGCACCCCACCCATCAGGTAATGAACCACCGCCCAAGGTGACATTGCCCATCCAGGAGGTTTGGGCCTTTTGTCCTGAGCTATTATTGCTTTAATTTCATGGGCATAAATTTGTTCCGCATGTGGCCTGAGGACCTCTTTTATCAAATGCGGAGCTGTATTTTCTGTTAATTTATTTTTCATCTGCTGTTATAGTATCATTGTTTTTCAATGCCTGAATCTCTTTTCTGATCTGCAGAACTGCTTTAAAATTATCAAATTCTTTTTGCCAGGCATAGCCCATCTGCTCGGGCCAGCCATTTTCAAACTGTTCAAAAAGCAATGGATTTACAGCATAGGCGGCTTTTTTTAGCAAAATTCTTCTGTTTGATTGATAGGAATTATCTTTTGCAGCTATACTTTTCAGTCTGTTGATCAGCTCATTGGAAAGATCATCTGACCATTTCCTTTCTTCCTCAAGCAGTAAGATAACAGTCATGGAATTATCATTTAAAAGTGCTTGAATTTCATTTCGGATATAAGCCAATGCTAATTTATTAAAAAAATCATCATCCAATCCTCTAAACAGAAAATCAGGTGAAAATTTTATTTTGGAAGGCTCTTCTTTTTTTGACAATTGGAATAAAAACCTGTGCAGTTCGGAAATCCAGGTACTATCTTTAAATTTTAATGCCGACTTTGCCCAACCCCAAAACCACATGTTACAGAATTTGTCCATATAAGCGGTCTCCAAAAGCGCTTTTGTTTCTACTTTCCAGTGGGAATTCCAAAAAGATACAGGAACGATTGCGATAAGCTGTGTGAAAAGATTGGCCTTTTCGCCTTCAGGAAGTGGCTTATAGTTTTCTAAGATGCCATATTCTCTCCAATCTTCGGGTTTGTTTTTCAAATTTACCGATAGACTGATACCTTCGGGATTTTTAGCAATATTTATAAATTTCAAAAGCTGTTCTTTGGCAAAACCCACTACTGATGAATCTTCCAAACAGGAAAGCAATTTAACAGCCTCATTTCTAACCTCTTTGCGTCCATCTTTTGCGGTTTTTTCCAAAAAAATCAAATCTGATGTTGTTAGATTTATTTCCAATGTTTTAACAAAATCGGCTCTGTTTTGAAAATCTTCTTCCTGCCAGCATTTTTCAATAAGTTGCAGTGCTTTTTCGGGTGCTGTCAACCTCATTTTTTTTAGGAGATTGATTCTATCTTTCTTTTTACCAAACAGAAAAACCTGATCCTCGTCTAAAATTTTATTCTCTGCATAATCCCATTCCGGTTCAAATGAAGCAAGCCATTCCCCCCGTTTTCCTATGATATGCTGCAGGCTGTTTCTGATACTGAGATTTTTAATTCCCAGATCAAGTAAAGTCGGCAAATATTGTTCAGGAACTCTTTTATTCAGCAATGAGATCGTTTCGAGGCAATCTTTCAATAAGCGCTCATCTTCCATTTTAAGAATTTGCGACAACAAAGCTGAAGCTTTATCGCTGCAAAGATCCAATTCGTCTGTTTTGGCTGCAATCGGCAGTTCCCCCTGAAAAGAATCCAAGACCCTTGCTGCTTTTCGTACAATTGCATAAGCTGCTAAGGCATCCAAAATCTTTTCCTCTGTTAATTTTTCATCATTGATTTCGATGCCAAATTCCTTCAGCTCAGCAAAAACGTCTTTTTGCAGCTCGCTGAGATTGGAACTGCCCAGAAGCAGTGTTTTTAGCAGGGTTTCAAATGACATTGAAAATATTAGGGTTTAAATTCAAAAAGTGGAAAGTAATTGATTCTTTCCACTTTTATAGATGCAACATTGTAAAAACATGTCACCCCTTCGGGGTTCAAATTGGATTCTTTCACTATACACCGGCCACTATTTACTGATTAAAGTTCAATGGATACAGGGTGCTTTTATTTTTATTTCTTCTTAATCAACCATTTAGTATCATTCACTTTTTCCCAAACCTCGTTTACAGATTGCTGAACTGAAGCCTTAGCAGCTGGAACAAGCAACTGTTTTACGGCATAGCGGGATTGAATGCGGATGGTATTGTCTTTTACCTGTTGAACTGTCATTTTATAAGCAGCAAACTCATTGTCCAAAGCTTTGCTAAGCTCTGCAGCATTTTCCACAGTGACAGGATAAGGGAAAACCAAAATAATCTCGTCGATGTCACTTCCCATAAAGGCATTATGATAATCCAACTTACGTTTTTCTGCGTTAGATACCCAACGAATGCTATGTGCCAACCAATCTGAACCTTTCAACGATACTTTGCCATCTGTCAAACTAAAAAGCCCTTTGATAGAAGCATTGTATTCAAATTGAAAAGTATAGGGTGTCAAAATTTCGAAATTTTTGATGACCGCACTTTTAACGGTCACTTCTTTGTCAAAGCGATTTTTCAAAGAACGGGTAAGGCGTACATTGATAGAATCTTCTTTCACTGCACTGGCCCAGAAATTGCGGCCTTCTGTTGAAAACAGACCGGAAAGGTTGAGGCTGGATTTAATTTCGGCATCACCGTTTTCTGAAATCTGAATTTCAGTACGACGCATGCGTTTATTGCTTTTCTCATCTTTCAATGCTTCATCACCAAATTCAATTGATTGCAATTTTGATTTAGGATCGGTGATATTTTTCATCAGACATTTTGTAGCCAACAGCGTTGACGGCAACTCGTTCAATCCGCTGCCCGGCGTAATTGTAAAGGTATTACCTGCCTCGTCTTTGAAAACAAAAAGATAAGAAGCGATTTGTGTAGAAGAAACATAATCTACATCAAAATCACCATTAAATCGGCTTTTTCCTACAGCCAAATAGTACTCAATCTGATTTTTTTCAAAAAAATCACGATAAATACTCATCATATTGCCATAGTCTGTTTTTTTATTACTCAAGAAGTATTCAATACCTTCACTTCTTTCAAAATCTTCCAAACGACTGATTGTTTTCATTTCTTTGACCATAAAGTCGTTGAAAATAAAAGCCTTCTCCAATTTTGTCAAAGTGGTCGGATCTGCTTTCTCCAATGCTTTGGCACCTGTAGCAAACAGATTATCATAAAATTCCTTGTATTTCTTTTTATTGCGGACACGGGGTTCCATATAATCTGAAACATACTGCATAATAAGGTCAGAGAAGTTTGATACTTTGAAAGCTGCAGGTTCCATGCGGAATCCATCGAGATTCAGCTCATAAACAAAGTATTCCAAATCTTTGGTAAAGATAGTTCCGGAAGAGTTTGCCTCAGGCATTGCGCGCAGGTTCTGCATTTTCCAGGAATAATTTCTGGATTCTCCTTTTTCAGCAATAATAGGCTGTGGCATGCCATTATAAACACGGCCATTCAGTTTTACGGAATTAGAAATTGAGATCACATAAGATGCGTCCAAAACAGGATAATTTCCATAAAGATTCACAATTCGGCCCTGATCGGGGAATTTTGATTCGATGACTGTGATACGTTCCATCTCATCGCCAACTTCAAGGTCTTTGACATCGTAAACGTAGTAGTCTTCGCGCTCTTCATAAAGATCATCACCTTCCTTGAGTTCTGACAAAGGCAGATCACGTACTTTGAGATCAAGCACTTTCCCGTCTTTTTTCCTGATGCGGATATCCACATATTTTACCTGTACAAATTCACCTATACGTCCGGTAAATTTTGGGATAGAAAGCTGTTTGTAATCTTTCAGTGCTTCTTCTTTTTTGAACACAAGGTGCTCATAAGTGCGGTAAGTAGCCAACTGATCAATTTCCGGGAAATTTCCGGTAAAAATACTCTGACTGAAGGTTTCAGATTTAATAATTACTGCATCTTCATTTTGAAACTGTGCAGGAATTTCGGGGCTTTTAGGCATATCGCCCTCCCATTTGTAATCTGAAAAAGTCTGTGCATTTGCCTGAAATCCAAAGCTAAGGGCAACAACTAAAGCGCTGAGACGAGAAAATTTCATGGATTTTATTTTTGGTTTAATTTAATATTCATTGTTTAGGAATGGATTAGAAATAAGTCGAACAAAAGGAGTGTCCCGTCACTAATGACGGGATTGTGATAAACAAGGCGTCTCGTCACTGTGACGAGACAGCGATAGTGGTGCTATCGCGAGGATTTGCAATCTCGTCAGCATAGCAGACGAGACGAAAAATTCAAGCGAACTTGTGCAACTTATTTCTAAGCCGTTCCTTATGCAAATTTATTGCCTTTTTGGCAGAATTGCAACCCAAAAACTGATAAAGCCAATATTTTTAGACAAATCAGCCGCTTAAAGCTACAAAAATTGAGCTGATTGTACCTATTTAGCCTATCAATGTTTTCAGTGTTCCAATTACTAGATTGACGCTATCTTTGTTAAAAGCTTGTTCCTTAATTTTTTGCTGCAGCTGTCCATTTTTGGCAATAGATAACATTCTTTCCCTTTCAGGTCTTGAAAATTCTGAAAAACTTCGGCGCAACAGGGGTAAAAGCTCCTGAAAAAGTTCGGGTTTAATGCTCAAAACCCAGGTATCAAGAATATTCCACAATTGCGGATTATGAATCAGCAGTAGTCCTGAACCAAAAAGAAATCCCTGTATCCAGGAGGCTGCTATATTTACTTCGGCTGCTTTTGACAGCGCAAATTCCATTTTTTTGGCAATAATATCAATATGTGTCCCTGAATCGAAAAGAAGCCTACAGGAAATTCCTTGAATTATACCTTTTACTGCATTTGAATCGGAAAGCAATTCCAACACATTGAGCCATTCCGACTTAAAACCATCATCCTGATGCAGATTTAAGGCCTGATTCAAGGCTACAATCAGCTGAAAGAGTTCCTGAGAGGCATCATCATCCATCGAAGCTGCGGCTGTGGGAAGGCCTATACAGATTCTTGGCACAATCTCCTTCAAAAGTCCCTCCAGCATGCCAAAGTCGCTCTTTCGGACATCACCATAACGCATTATAGAGACCATATTCGGAACAGTTCTCATCAGCACAGGAACATCCTTTGTCAACGAAGCCGAATCGCGTAGAAAAAAAAGCAAATCATCCATTACATCGGGCAATTTTGCCTTTATAACCTGTTGCAGCAAATCCGTCAGTTCAGATAAATTTTCAGCAGCTTTTGCCTGTTGCAACGCTAAATTTGAAGCGGCCTGCTCCACCGTATTTCCCCAAATTGATGCTTCAATCATTTTAAAAACAAATTCCGGATCCCAACAGAGTGACCAATACTCCTTCATCGTGGTTTTTTCACGGCCGCTGTAGGATTTTTCCTTTCCCCAATTTATACCCAAAAGGCAAAGCCGATGCAGAAGAACACTCTGTTTTCGGTCAAATTCATTTCTTAAGTCCAATCCTTCCTTTTTAATATCCTGTTCCAAAGGAATTTTGTACTTGGCCAAACGAAGGGTTTTTATCTGCGTTTCGATATCATTCTGAAGTGGTATGCTTGCAATTTCGGTCGGCACATCGCCCATCTCCTCTCCTATTACCAATCGGCTGTTTACAAGTTCAAAGGCTTTGCTTTCGCCCTGTGTAAAAACAGTCTGAGCGGCCTCAAACAGCTCATCGATGCCCGGCAATTGCAGTCCGCGCATTGCAGCAAGCGTTTCGGCCAAACGAACTGCCTCAATAACATGAGCAGAGCTGGCATCCATATCCTCTTCCCTAAAAAGCTGCGCGACCTTTGTCATCCATTTAATTACGGCATCATCGGCATTTTGAAACAGCAATTTGTACCAGGCCGGTGAAATAACTCCGGCACCGTATCCGCTGCTTCTCGAAATCCTGTCGTAGGTCCAGGGAATCCAGGTGGCATTCATTTTTACCTTAGTCAAACCTTTTAAAAGTGCATTATCTGCTTTTGCCGGATAAAGATCCAAATCCAAGGCAGGAGTGTGCCAGGCTCCACAAACTACTGCAATACGCTGATAGCCTGATTTTACTGCATCCCGCAGACATTTTCGCATATATGCTTCACGCAAATCCTCCTCTTCCGATTCCTTTCCTTTTTTGATAATTTTTTCTTCCCGCATGGTCTGCATCAGCAGCAGTATTTTATCAAAAACCTCTGTGGCATCGCCGTTATAATGCTCAAAAGTGCTTTCCCACCAGCGCTCACCGTCATCGTAACCGGCCAATTTGCCCATGAAACCGAGCGGATCTCTTCTTATTTCATCATAAATATCCAACTGTTTAACATCCTCGAATTGAGTTTCCGATTCTAATTTCTCAGCAAATCGAATGCCTTGAGGCAGGTCAAAATTTACAATCGGCACCTTGTTTTCAAGTCCAAACTTTATAGCCTGCCACTCAGGAGAAAATTCAGTATAAGGATAATAAACCGCCTGACTCAGTTCTTTGGGGTTATAAATAAGCACTGCAACCGGCGGTTTCAGCTCTTTGTGTATGACATATTTCATCAAAGCATCGGCTTCTTCTGTACCCTCCAAAAGGATAACATCGGGTTGAATTTCATGCAAAGCCTTTAACAGACTTTTGGCAGAACCGGGGCCATGATGACGGATACCTAGGAGATGAATTTGCATATGATTAATATTGGTATTGATTTTATCAAATTTCCGGATCAAAGATAAGCCTAAAACTAAATTCCTGCCAAAAATGGTCTTCTAATTCAAAAAACCATATTTTTGTAAGCCAAATTAACAAAACCTATTTTATGAATGCTGTGCTGAAAGTAAAATTATTGATATTTTTAATTTCCATCTCCGGATCATTATTTGCACAAAATACTGAACTTCAACTTGATCAGATCATGCGTGGCGAAGCCTTTGTAGGCTATTCTCCGGAATCGGTTCAATGGTCAGTAGATGGCAAAAAAGTTTATTTCAGCTGGAATCCCAGCGCTGAGCGCTTACGCGATTATTATTTTATAGAACCCGCAAAAGCGGCAAATCAGCAACCCATAAAAGTTGACAGTACAGATTTATTCTCGCTTCCCATTCCAAATGGGGTTTACAACAGCGATTACAGCTTAAAACTCTATTCCAAAAACGGCGATCTTTATTTGCAGAATCTCAGAGATTACAGCATCCTACAAATCACTAGCACACTGGAATTCGAATATGAAGCCGATTTTTTAAAAAACGAGGATAAAATATGCTACCGTGCAGGTTTGAATCTCTTTGTTTGGAACAGAAAAACAGGTCAGACCATTCAAATGACCGATTTCAGAAAAGGCAATGAAAAGAAAGAAACGCAACCCAGCGAACAGGACAAATGGTTGGAAACCGACAATCTGGCTTATATGAAAGTACTGCGTGAGCGAAAAGAATTGGCGGATGCCAAAAAAGCAAGGCAGGAAAAATTGAAAGAAAAAAGACCAAAAACTTATTACTTGGGTGAATCTGATATATTTTCGTTAAAACTCAGTCCGGACGAGGCTTTTGTTTTATTTACAACTGTTGCCCGTCCAAAAACAAAAAATACAGTTGTGCCCGATTATGTGGCTGCTTCGGGTTATACAAACCCAGTAAATGCCCGCGAAAAAGTTGGCTCGGAACAGGAAAGCTACCAAGCCAAAGTTTACAATATCAGCTTGGATTCCATCTATAATTTGAAATTGGAAACCCTTCCAGGCATCTATGACAAAGCTGCTTTTTTAGCAGAATATAATAAAAAGGACAGCAGTTACAGCAATTTATACAAAAACCCAAGAGCTGTCATCTGGCATGGTCCTTATATTTCCGATAAATCAGGATCAGTTGTTTATGAACTGAAGTCGATGGATAATAAAGATCGCTGGATTGTATTGGCCGATTTAAACTCAGGCAGTCTTAAATCACTGGACAGACAACACGACGATGCCTGGATCGGAGGCCCCGGAATTGAAGGCTGGAAAGGCGTTGCAGGCAATGGCGGCTGGTTGGCCGATGGGGAACATTTTTGGTTTCAATCTGAAGAGTCCGGATATTCACACCTTTATAACGTAAATGTCAATAGCCTGGATAAAAAAGCGCTGACCACCGGAAAATGGGAAGTTACAAACGCTTTTTTGTCAAAAGACAGATCAAATTTCTATCTCACAAGTTCGGAAGTTGATCCGGGAGAACGGCATTTTTATAAAATGTCAGTAAATGGCGGCACAAGAATTAAAATTACAAGTTTGACAGGAAATAACGAGGTACAGCTTTCTCCCGATGAAAAGTGGCTGGCTATCCGTTATTCCTATTCCAATAAACCCTGGGAACTTTATCTGCAGGCCAATGAGCCAAATACAAAGGCTTTTCAGCTCACAGAATCGAGAACTGAAGCTTTCAAAAAATACAACTGGAGAGATCCTGAATTGGTCTATTTCAAAGCAAATGACAGCACAGCCGTCCGTGCAAGAATTTATCGGCCCAAAAATGCTAAAAAAGGCGGTCCTGCTGTAATTTTTGTACATGGTGCGGGCTATCTTCAGAATGTACATAAATGGTGGAGTACCTACCTTAGAGAATACATGTTTCACAATCTTTTGGCAGACAAAGGATATACCGTTTTGGACATTGATTACAGAGCAAGTTCAGGTTATGGCCGCGATTTCAGGACCGGTATTTACCGACACATGGGCGGCAAAGATTTGAGTGATCAGGTTGACGGCGCAAAATTTTTGATCGAAAAATACGGCATTGCGGCAGACAAAATTGGCATTTACGGCGGTTCATACGGTGGATTTATCACCCTAATGGCCATGTTCAATGCCCCCGAAGTTTTTCAGTCAGGTGCGGCACTTCGTTCTGTTACCGATTGGGCACATTATAACCATCCCTATACTTCAAATATTCTCAATACACCTGTTGAAGATTCTATTGCTTACCGCAAATCATCTCCTATTTATTTTGCTGAAGGCCTGAAAGGTCAACTCCTTATTCTGCATGGAATTGTCGATGACAATGTACAGTTTCAGGATGTAGTCCGTCTGTCTCAAAGGCTTATTGAATTGGGAAAAGAAAATTGGGAAATGGCTGTTTTTCCTATGGAAGCACATGGTTTTGTAGAGGCAAGCAGCTGGACCGATGAATACAGAAGAATCTTAAAATTATTTGAAGAAACTATCGGAGACAAAAGAAAGAAAACGAATAATCAAAATAAATAACTCTATAATTTTCAATATTTTATTTATGAAAAAGCAACAAATTTTAACCTTTTTTGCAGCTTCTCTGTTTATGATTGGCTGCGGTGGGGTCGCTTCCGGCGATAAAACCGCTGAAAATACAACTGTCAGTACAGGCAGTAATGCAACAACAACAGAGCCTAAGCCTGTAAGTATAAAGGCTATAATTAAAGGCTTACCTGCCGGACAAAACATAGTTTTTGAAAAAAAGACGCCAAATGCTTCTGAAAATCTGGCAACCGCCTCTTCCGATGATAAAGGCGCTTTTAAATTGGATGGCAAAGTAGATCATCCGAATATTTACCGACTCATCGTTGGCAGCAGTTTTATCTGGTTGGCGCTTGAAGGCGGCGAAACCATAAATATTGAAGGCGAGATCATTAAAAATGAGCTTAAATCAGTTAAAATTGAAGGTTCTGCACAGTCGCAGGAAATGATGTCAAAACTTTTGTCAGACATTAAAGGCGATGAGCTCATCAAATACCTGAACGAGCATAAAAATGATCAGCCGCTGGTAAATTTCTTCCTGATTGGCCGTTTGGATGCAGCTTCCAATATGCAGCAATATCAGCAGGTTAAAAATCAGATTTTGACTGCTTATCCAAATTGGAATGTGGCTACTGAATTTGCCAAAAATATAGATGACTTTGCTGCTAAAATGAAGAATCAGCCTGCAGCAGTGGGCAGTGCTTGTCCGGAGATCAAATTGAAAGACCCGAACGGAAAAGAAATCGCATTATCATCTTTAAAAGGTAAAGTAGTGCTGCTCGACTTTTGGGCTAGCTGGTGCGGTCCCTGCCGCAAGGAAAACCCAAGCGTCGTAGCGATGTATGACAGATACAACAAACAGGGTTTTGACATTTACAGTGTTTCTTTTGATGGTTTGGATGACCGCACTATGGCCCGTTTCCAGAGCAATCCTGAATCGCTTAAAGCGCAGATGGACATTCAGAAAAAACGCTGGGTGGATGCTATCAAAGAAGACCGCCTAAAATGGCCTTCGCATGTGAGCGAGCTTCGCAGCTGGAGTTCCAATGTTGCACAGCAGTTTGGCGTGAATTCAATACCAAGAACTTTCCTTTTGGACAGAAATGGAATCATTCGCTATACCAATTTGCGTGGTGCTGAATTGGAGGCGAAGGTGAAGGAATTGCTGAATGCCAAGTAGTTTACTTTGTAGAGAGTAGAGTGTAGAGCGTACTTTGTATCAGGTATCAACTATCTGTTCACTTGGCACTGGCTACTTTTTCACTGGCAACTGGCTACTAATCCACTGGTTAACGGCTACTAATTCACTGGCTACCGGCTACTTTTTAAACTTTAATCCTAATGAGCCTATACTTCATGAAGCAGAATTTTATTCCCAAACACAAGTCAGATCTTGATGCCTGCGAGGTTTTGAGAAATACCGATTTTGAGGTAGTTCAACCCTTTGCCATGGAACTGTTTGAATGGGTTCAAGATATCAATTGGCCCGTCGCGGTATCTGTTGCGGCCTATCTCAGTCCGCATTCTGTGGAACTGAGCGATGAAATCACAGAAATTTTACGTTCAAATGATCATGTTTGGAAATACTGGGTCCTGATTCATATTTTAGACAATGATTTTCTGCCGAAATATCCTAAAACATTGACTGCCGAAATTGAACGCATCGCCTATTCCCCAACTTATGGAGAATGGGAAGAAGAAACAGATGAAGCTGCACAATATTTTTTGGAATCTTTTGACCCGGGTCCGGACGACATCACAGTCCTTTATTTTGAACTTATATGGGAAGAAAGTGCTGCCGATGATCCAAAAACAGCTTTTATCGAGCTCTTGGAAACTAATTTAG
>CAINVS010000586.1 GCA_903854205.1 uncultured Bacteroidota bacterium
AACAACCCAACAACAACAATGTACGCTTTTAACAGCAATGCTACCACTACCGATAACGTCTTACAACAAGAATGCATCATTACTTCCAAATAATCTCGTCGTTAATAAATAATATTTAAGAAAACGCATTTTGAAAACACTACTCAATTTTAACATGAACAAGTAAAAAACATGAAACCAACCAATTTGAATATAGAAATATTGTTTCACTCACCGCATTCACACATTCACACATATGCAATCGATTAAAAAAATATATTAATTTCTCACTCCTGTTCTGGCTATTGAAATGATCCACACGTAATTTTGACAATGCACACAGTTAAAACATCATTGCAATCATGTTCAATATTGCATCCCCAGTAGCATTTTGATATTCAGGATGCTCCTATAGAGGCTTAATTTTCGCGCAATTTACAGTCATTCTGTAAAATGTTAAATCGAGCTGAAGTGTGTTGCATAAGAGTATAAGTTAGTTAAGAAATCTTGAACACGCACAAGTAATTATTTAATGGGATTATTTAATGGACTATTTTTACAATCAAGGCATTACCGTATAGTTCGTCGAACTTCAAAGTCTGTTTTTTCAATTCGTCCGTGAGATCTTTCTTATCTTTCGTTAAGATCGCCAATTGAGAACTTAGATCAGTGGCATTATTCTCACGAAAAAAACTAGGAAATATAAAGGAACTTGGGCTATCTTTGGTGGTGATAAATCCATACTCCCTTTGAGCAAAGTAAACTATGCAAAATGTGACAAATATTGACACAAATGTCATAAACCAATAATAATTTAAATCCTTGTAGACAATGTTCCTCTCGAAAACAGTAGCCGTATCATGACTATCTCGAGTTTTTTCTTTAGAAGAACTCAGTGAACTTGATCTAGAATTCCCATCGCTACCTTGACGAGTTTTCGAATCTCTGTCCTTCGTAGAATTTGGCAGTCTTTTAACAAGAGAGCGACCTCTGTCCTCAGATTCTTTTGTTTCTTTTGTTTTTTTGTTTCCGCCCATGACGATGTTTGAAAATTCTATCGGTGTTCGAAGATATAACTTCAAAATTTCTTCGCCTAATCAGCTCTATAATAATTATTCAGTAGGCTATATTGATGCTGATGGGATTAAAAAAACGGCATTCCTACCGATGTACAATCCCCTTTTGGATACGGCATGGAGACGCCAGCGATTGATTAATTTTCAGAGGCCGTCTAGAAAAAAGAAAAAAATTGAAAAAAGAGAATCAGAGCGATCGCTAATAATAGATACTACTTTAAATACGGCAACTTTATTATTAAATACTTTTTCAAATGGAGAATCACTTCACTTGCGTTCATTTATTCAACAATCTTTTAAAAAGATAAGTCAACAAAATATCGCTCATTTAATTATTGATTTGAGGAGTAATGGAGGTGGCGATGTGCCAATTTATATAAAGCTTTTACAATATATTCGTCACACAAAATTTAAAGTGGCAGATACTGCTTATGCAGTTGCAAAAAACCTTTCCCCTTTTTCTACTAATATCAAGCAAGGGTTTTTTAATAACCTTACCCTTCTATTTCTAACTAGAAAACACGCTGATGGATATTATCATTTTGGATATTGGGAAAGACATTGGTATCATCCTAAGTCCAACCATCATTTTAATGGTCAGGTG
>CAINVS010000587.1 GCA_903854205.1 uncultured Bacteroidota bacterium
GCTCCTGTTCCCCATAAATGCCAAATTTCAGTTTTCTCAATTGTTTGATACTATAACTGAGATCGAAACGTGGACGCAAAAAACTGCTTGCTTCAGTTGCTGTTTTTGATTGCAAAAAAGAGGCAACTGCATTAAATGCCAGGCCATTATGACGAATATCCGAGGTCAGTAAATGCCTGACTCCATTATAAACAGAATCTTTGAGCAACCCCCCAAATTCATAAACCGCAGTACCCCATCGGTTATTCTCTATTCCAATACGGGTTGAAAATAGATTTTCATTTGTTTTTGCCAAGGTTCCGGTGTTCCAATCGCGTTGAAATTCCCTTCCGCGATAGGGTTCAACCACTTCAAATCGATGTTGAACATATTCATAATGACCACCCAAAATCAGGTTGGTTCTGGATTTTTGAGTTTTTGAACTGTCGACAGTTACAATGGATTCGGACAGTTTAACATTTTGTAGAATACTGATCCTGCCTGCTATTCCCAGATTTTCATTGTTCCCTATTCTGGAATAGGTATTCACATCGCGATTACTCAATGCAACATCAGCCTGTATCAGTCCATTTTTTCCTAACTGATAATCGCCACCTACATTCAGCATCTGCCGCTTTTTAGGTGTTGCAAGCAGTTCAATCGGCTCATGTGTTCCGCGCAGTGCACCGGTCAGAGAATCGGGTGACACCCAGGCATAGACGGTACCGTTAACTGCATTGTTCAATTTTATATAATGCCCACCACTGCTGATTTGCGAAAAGCGAACCGTAAAAATAGCAGAATCAATAGCTGAGGAATAGACAAAAACGGAATCATAAAGAATGCCCGAAACCAAAGTATCAATAAGTTTGTATTTTACCAGTCCAGCAATTGCTTCCCCCTCTTCAGGAATGGAAGCACCGGAGATAAAGGCATTATCGATGTCATTGCCAATTCTGCGCAGCACAGCACGGGCAGAATCTGACAATTCAGCCTGACGGGAGGGTTGATTTTTTGCATCCTGTTCTGAATACCAGCTTATTCTGACCGTATTTTTATCCTGTTTAAAGGCCGTATTGAAAGTACTGATGGTTCTGAGATAATCCAAATCGGAATAACTGAACTCAATCTGAATCCTCTTATCTTTGGTAATCAACCTTTTATTTGTAAATCTTATTTCTCCGAGATTGTAATCTATGACATAGTCATTGTCTGCACCGCGACTGAGCAGTTCTCCGTCCATAAACACTCTTTCCGTTCCGGCAAGGACAATAAGAAAAGTCTCACCATTAGCACCTTTCAGACGATAAGGGCCCTGATTTCCTTCCTGCCCCATAAAACTGTTTCGGGTGAAGGAACCTTTAGAGATAGCAAAAGCCGCATCGGTAGAGATTTCTCCCTCCCCTACTTTGAAAGCAGTTCCTATCTGTCCACCCTGCAAACGCCGGTAGTAATTGAGGAAATAACTGCCCTCCGGTCTTTTCAAATCATAATCTCCGGCAGTGAGAAAGGATTTTTTGAGTTTGAACTGCAGAAAAATACGGTCAAAATCCTGCAATTGCTGTGTATTTCCTTCCGGCTGCAGCGGTATGTTGTTATCGGAAATTGCACCCGAAATTTCTACATCGCCGATTTTACCACCCACCTGCAGATTAAATCCTGAGTTGAGAATCAGGTCCTGCCGGTTGCCCAAAGAAACTCCTCTGGAAAAACTGCCGCTGTATTCCAGGCCTTTAAAATCGTTAAAATCCTGATTTTGAGCAAACGGATTATAGGTGTAGCCCTGCCCCATTACAAAGTCTTCGCCCAGATTGGTCTCTTTGCCGATCATTTTTCGATCCTTCCTGAAAACCGGTTTTTGAAGCGCATAGGGCAAGGTCTGATAACTGATCTGCAGACTGTCCCCCTTTTTAAAACAAGATTGATCGAATATCAAAAATTCACCTTCCAGTTTTGAACAACTTTCAGAAACATAGGTATTATTAATTTTAATTTTCAGGGTCCCGCTAACAATCGGAAAGGAATCTAAAGCAATTGTGTCATTTTTATAAACAATGGTTTTAAACTTCTCATTATCCCAAAATGAGCGTTCGCGCTGCAGGCTGTCTCTGACCTGAGCGTTCATTGCTGTAATAATTGAAAATAAAAGGAAAAGGCAATTGCCTAATATGTTTCGAGCGTTCAAGGGACATGTTAAAAAAAAGAGAAAACTTAATTTTATATTAAAAACGTAAGAGGAAGATGAAAGATGAAAGATAAAAGATGAAAGATAAAAGATAAAAGATAAAAGATAAAAGTTGAACCGAAGGACCGCACAGGGAACCGAAGGACCGCGCAGCGAAACTTGAAACTTAAAAGATAATTAGCACTTAGGTTTTACTCATCCATAACCCTTTCTCTTCAAAAAGAAAGATTTTTTTGGCAAAGCCGAAGACTCCGCGCAGCCAAAGAGAGGGGTTGGGGACACTATACCAATACTGTACTCAATATGCAAGATTCCAAATACCAACTACCAGCTACCAGCTACCAGCTACCAGCTACCAGCTACCAGCTACCAACTACCAACTACCAGCTACCTATTTTATACTCCCCAATCTTTCTGTTGCCATTTTATTACCCGGTTCCTGCTTCAGCACCGCTTCATAATCCGCCCTTGCACCAACATTGTCACCCAAGGTCTGCCGGCCTATGCCACGGTATAGCAAATGGGTAGGCTTTGGATCCAGTTTTACAGCCGTATCCATATCATTTAAAGAAGCCTTCTGATCGCCCAAAAGCGAGTAAGCAATACCTCTATTTACAAAAGCAGTAGCCTTTGCAGGATTGTACAGGATCGCTTTATTGTACATTTCCAAAGCTTTAGGATGTTCTCCGCGCATGCCATAAATATTGCCCATGCCTTCAAAAACATCTGCTCGTTTTGAATTGAGCTGAATGGCTTTCTGGAAATCGGCTGCGGCCTTATCCATATAAGTTTTCTGACCGTTGGCATCACCTTTTGAGGCTGCAAAACTGGCCATTTTGCCATAATAATTGCCACGTATGCTGTAGGGTTGTTCCTCATTGGGAAAATATCCGATAACTGTTCCCCAGAGTTTTTCACTGTTCTGCCAGGTATCCACTTGAATTCTTGTCTGCACAAGCCATGCAATACAAGCAACGGCGGCGAGACCATAAACACCAGTTTTTATATTTTTCGGCAGATACTGTTCCACAAACATGGCCAACATAAAGGCCAAACCAAAATAAGGCAGGTAGGAATAACGATCGGCCATAATGACAACACCTACTGAAATAAACTGAAGAACGAATGCTACCGTAAACAGGTAAAATCCGATCCCGAAAGCGGCAATTTTGGTTTTAAACAAACTAAACACTGTAAGGCCTGCAATAACTATGGCCAATACAAAAAGCCCCCAAAAAATAGAGTTACTGTCATATTCGGCCTGTGTCGGATAAGGATGAAAGGTACAAAGTGTTGTCGGTACAAAGAATTTGAAAATGTACATACAGAATCCATAGGCTGCAAAATGCAAGCGTTGAAGGATGGTAAAAGTATCAAATTTATTAACTGCTACCTCTTGCCCTCTTTTATCGAGCATTCCCCCAAAATCACCGCCACTCTGCACATCCATTGCCATAAGGCCGAAGAAAATTGCCACTGCAAAGAAAGGTACATATTCCAAAAGTTTTTTGGGTTGAAAAGACTCAATCAATGCTTTTATTGGCTTTTCATTTGAATTTCGCCAAAAATTCATCAGAATCATGACCAAAGGAAAAACTACTGCCATAGCTTTGGACAAACAGGCGAGCACAAAGGATGCAAGTGCCAATCCAATCCATTTCAGATCTATTTTTTGTGCCTCAGCGTTTCGGATTTCCAAATAACGGTCATAAGCCAAAAGTCCCAATAAAAAGAAGAAAACATAGAGTACATCTTTTCGTTCCGAAACCCATGCGACCGATTCAACGTGCATTGGATGCAGAGCAAAGACCGCTGCCGTAAAGACGCCCACAAAAACATTCTGTTTACTGAGTCGAAAAGCCAACAGCAGGACCAAAAAAGTATTGAGCAGGTGCAGGATCAGATTCCAGGTAATAAATGGTTTTGCAGAAATCCCATTTACACATTCCTTGCATTCATTGCTGTTCCATCGCATCGTAAGCATGGTGATCGGGTGATAATTGAGCGATACCGGCTGTTTGAAAATCTGAGAAACAGGAACTTTTTCATTGCGAACCATTGGATTATCAATGACATAAACATTGTCATCCCAATCGACAAAATCATTGTCCAATGCAGGCTGATAGGCAATAAAGGTCAAAATGAGCAAACCTGCTGCGATAAGCAGCAGATTGAGCATAGATAAGCTGGACTTTTTATTGAGCTCGGTCTGCTGTACAGTTTTTTTCTCAACAACAGTCTGAATCTTTTTTGACTCAGTTATTTCCTCCGTTTTGGGAGTTATATTTTTAATAGGTTTCTTTTTACTCATAGCGCTTTTGGATCAAAATTATCAACAGATGCCCAAGATAAGCAAACTGGCATTTTCCTCAAAAAAAAAATCCCAAAAATCGCAATTAACGACTCTCGGGATTTTTAATTTCATATTGACAATTTCCGAAAAACGCTATATGTTAAGCAGTTTTGAAAAAATTTCAGATTTTATGCCTTAAAAATATTCTCAAATTTATATTCAAAAATCTATTTTGAATAACCATTTTGAATTTATTTAAATGCTAAGGAATGAACTCCTGTTTCAATTCACCTTTTTTGTCCAACCATTCGGTAAGTGCGTAGTTATAGCCTTTTCCGGCTTCCAGGTTGAATTTTGCTAATTGTTTTTTGTTATTGGCCAATTGGTGAAAAGCTCTTGAAATCATATCGCGAATTTCCTGTTTGCCCATTTTATAATTTTTTAGGGTGTTCTCCTCATCTGCAAATTCATAAATCTGAGCACTGCTAAGTGCATGACTGTATTTTTTAAGCAGTTCGATCACGAAAGCAGGCCAAGGATTTTCCTTGGTATATTTTCTTTTTTCTTTTTCGGCTTCAACTTTTACACCCGCTTTTCTGCCTCTTTTCTTCTTTTCGGCATTTACAGCCGAAGCAGCTTTTTCTGCATTGGATTTACGGCCTCTTTTCTTTTTCTCGACTGTTGCAGTTTCTACAACTTCCGATTTAATTTTTTCTGCTTTTTCTGCATTGGATTTACGGCCTCTTTTCTTTTTCTCAACCGGAGCATCAGCAATAATAACTTCAGCCATTACTTTCGGTTTAGGTCCGCGCTTTTTGGGCTCAGTTAAAACAGGTTTTTCTTTTAAAACAATTGGAATTTTCGGTTCTCTTTTTTTAGGATATTCTACCCCACTGATAATTTTAGGTACTGAAACGATTTCATTTTTGACTTCTGCTTTTGTTTCAGTCTTGATTTTGGTATCATTTTCAGCCTTCAAAGTGGTTGAAACAGTAACTTCAGATTTATCAACAGCAACTGTTGGAAAAGTTGTTGATTTTCCGCTAAGTTTTTCATGCAATTGTTGAATAGTATTCTGAATCAGCTGCATTTGAAAGCTTAATTTTCGCATTTCTGAATCATACTGCATTAGTAATGCTTTGATTTCGTGGTCGGTCAGATTAGTATAGTCCATGTCTCTTTTAAATTATTATTATTAATAATAGAATACAAAGTTCGTTATTTATTTTGTAAAA
>CAINVS010000588.1 GCA_903854205.1 uncultured Bacteroidota bacterium
AGATCCGATGGAATCAATTAATTCTGGAGACAAAATTCAAGTGGCTTTTGAACGTATTTTCTCAAGTACTACTATTTAATGCACTTCCGAAGGAAGTCCACTTTCTACCGCTACGCTCCTACGTGCGCGCAACAAATGTGAATTTCCTAATTGGAATGATGAGCCCAGTAGGATTCGAACCTACATTAGAAACTTAGAAGGTTTCCGTCCTAATCCCTTAGACGATGGGCTCTTTGCAGAAAATGGACTTCCTGTTCGCTACGCTCACGTGCGTGCAAATTTATCCGTGAGCGTATGAGCGAATAGGAAATCTATCTTCTTATTCTTTAAAATTTCCTGGGTCGATAGCATGCAAAGTCGTATATCCTGCCCAGCTTGCTGCGCAACAAAAATTTAAAGCATTTTTTACCGCAAGCGCTCGTACTGGTAAAACATATTGTATGTTGGCCAAAGTTAGAGCGGATACACAGCAGAAATACTTTCCTCCAAGAATACTTTTTTGAAATGTTGAGACAGTTGGATTAAAAAACACTTTTATATCTTTAAACGCTGAAATCGTATTCAAAGGATTCGTAAAAAGCGTTCCAACAGTTTTAACAGCAGTTGCTGCTTGTCTCGGTGTTAATATTTCACCAATAGCAACCTGATCAACCGCCAAGACTGAACCTGGACTTGATAGCAAGAAGAAGGCAAATAACATAAGTGGTGTGTTTGTGGAAACACCAAGTGCAGTCTCCTTGAAAACTTTTGGGACATCTACTTCTTTTAGTATTTCTTGTAGCGCTCCCCCCTTTTCTACCCACTTATCCGTTAAAAAACTCGTCATATAATTAATTAGCTTAAATTTTGATAAAACGAATGCTTTTGGTGATTTAGAAAAAATAAAAAAAATCGGGGTTTTTCACTATAACAAATTACAATTTCTTGAATCTGTCTTATTTTAATTTTCAAGGTATGTTTCAAATTCTTGAAATTTTTCCTTTAATAAGCAAGTAACTTCCTGCAATGGACTTCCTTTGGAAGTGCACCAAAGATAAAGCCCGAGTTTTTCATCTTTGAATTTAGGCAGTACAGGACTCGAACCAGTGACATTCTGCTTGTAAGGCAGACGCTCTACCAACTGAGCTAACCGCCTGAGTTAACCTTAACTGCCTAACGAGTTAAATAGTTAAAAAATATATATACTCATTATATATGAATTCGTTGAAAATTGCAAGTATTAAATTTTGCCCTTCCAAAGGGAGTCGGTTTTATAAAATGGAGATGGTAGACTTCCTATTCGCTACGCTCATACGGAAGTCCATGCTCCGAACTGACTCCATTGATCGGCGGGCATTTTTGTTAATTCTCGGCAAAATTCGTCAAAGATTGTTTTAATACATACGAAGCAAGAATTTCTATTTCATCTTCTTGAAGACGACCCCCAAAAGCAGGCATCCCATTTTTTCCATTAATGATTTGGTAGCTAATAGAATTTAAATTGTTCATTCCATTTGCTTCTAATGCATTTTTTTTCAAATTTTTTTCAGGGATGATAATATTTGTTCCCCCAATATGACAAACGCTACAGTTCGCTTGAAAAATTTTTTTTCCTGAAGCAAATGTGGATTTTTCAATTGGCAATTGGGACATGGAATTATTATTTTCTTGCACTTCTTGTTCGCTACGCTCACCAGGATTGATCTCGATTGCACTTACAATTGTCAATTGCAAAATGGGGATTTGTTGGAACGTCCACAGTTTGTTCGCTCCGCTTCCCTTTAAATAGACTTCCATCGGAAATGCAAAAATGGGAAATACACTTAAAAAAATCCAAAAGAGAGAATGGACTTCTTTCGGAAGTGTAAGAATTAGATTGTGGATTTTTTTTTTCATAATTGTCATGAAGTCCATTTTTTGCACAATTGCCGAAATACAACTGCCAATTTTGCAATTGGCAGTTGTAAATTTGCTTTTGTTTTAAGTAAATGTTGTAAAAAATGGGAAATTAATCAATAGGTTTTAATTGAAGAACAGGTTCTGTTTCTCGATTAATTCCTTTTTCAAACCCAGCTGCAGCAGCACGAGCTCTACCAGAATGCCACCAGTGACCTACTAGAATAAAGAATCCTAAAATAAAATGAGCTGAAGTTAACCATGAACGTGGAGAAACATAGTTTACAGAGTTAATTTCTGTAGCAACTCCTCCAACCGAGTTTAAAGAACCTAAAGGTGCATGTGTCATATATTCAGCTGCTCTTCGTTCTTGCCAAGGTTGAATGTCATTTCTAATTTTATTTAAGTCTAATCCATTTGGACCACGTAAAGGTTCAACCCAAGGAGATCTCATATCCCAGAAACGCATTGTTTCTCCACCAAAAATAATTTCTCCACTTGGAGAACGCATTAAGTATTTTCCTAATCCTGTAGGACCTTGAGCAGAAGCAACATTTGCTCCTAAACGTTGGTCACGAACAAGGAAAGTGAAAGCTTGTGCTTGTGATGCTTCAGGACCTGTTGGACCAAAGAATTCACTCGGATAAGCTGTATTGTTATACCATACAAAAACTGAACATGTTAATCCCATTACAGCTAAAGCAGCTAAACTATAAGATAGATAAGCTTCCCCAGACCATACAAAAGCTCTTCTTGCCCAAGCAAAAGGTTTTGTTAAGATATGCCAAATTCCTCCTGTAATACATAAAATTCCAACCCAAATATGTCCACCTACAAGATCTTCTAAGTTATTGATTGAAACAATCCAACCATCTCCACCAAATGGAGATTTAAATACGTAGCTAAAAATAACTAACGGATTTAATGTAGGATTTTTAATGATACGAACATCTCCTCCTCCTGGAGACCAAGTGTCATAAATTCCACCTACATACATAGCTTTGATTACTAATAAGAATGCTCCAATTCCTAGTAAAACTAAATGAATTCCTAAGATTGTTGTCATTTTATTTTTATCACGCCAATCGTATCCAAATAAAGGAGCGTTTGTTTCTAATGTATCTGGTCCAAATAAAGAATGATAGATTCCTCCAAACCCTAAAACAGCAGAAGAGATTAAGTGTAAAACTCCAACTACAAAGTAAGGATAAATATCTAAAATTTCTCCTCCAGGACCTACTCCCCATCCAAGAGTAGCTAGATGAGGTAAAAGAATAAATCCTTGATCATATAAAGGTTTTTCTGGAATAAAGTGAGAAACTTCGAAAAGAGTCATTGCACCACACCAGAATACCATTAAACCTGCATGAGCTACATGAGCTCCTAAAAGTTTTCCAGATAAATTAATTAATCTGGCATTCCCAGCCCACCAAGCAAAACCTGTAGCTTCAATACTTTTATTTGTTGTTATTTCAAGATCATCAAAGCGCGTTTCCACGTGGTAATACCTCCTCTGGGAATATATAATTTTCATGTGGTTGATCTTGCGATGCCATCCACAGTCTGATACCTTCGTTTAAAAGAATGTTTTTTGTATAAAATGTTTCGAATTCAGGATCTTCTGCTGCTCGTAATTCTTGAGAAACAAAATCATAAGCACGTAAGTTTAAAGCTAACCCTACAATTCCTACTGCACTTGCCCAAAGACCAGTTACTGGAACAAATAACATAAAGAAATGTAACCAACGTTTGTTAGAAAAGGCTACACCAAAAATTTGTGACCAGAATCTGTTAGCTGTAACCATTGAATATGTTTCTTCCGATTGTGTTGGTGTAAAAGCACGGAATGTATTCGCTGCATCTCCATCTTCAAATAATGTATTTTCTACAGTTGCTCCATGAATTGCACATAAAAGAGCTCCTCCTAAAATTCCTGCTACTCCCATCATATGGAATGGGTTTAGAGTCCAGTTATGGAATCCTTGTAAAAATAATAAGAATCGGAAAATTGCTGCAACTCCAAAACTAGGAGCAAAGAACCAACTTGCTTGACCTAAAGGATAGATTAAAAATACTGATACAAAGATTGCAATTGGACCAGAGAAAGCTAGAGCGTTATACGGACGAATCCCTACAAGTCTTGCGATTTCAAATTGTCGTAAACAGAATCCAATTAATCCAAATGCTCCGTGTAAAGCTACAAATGCCCAAAGTCCACCAATTTTAAACCATAATGTAAAATCTCCTTTTGCTTCAGGTCCCCAAAGTAATAGAAGAGAATGACCCATACTATTTGCTGGAGTAGAAACTGCTGCTGTTAAGAAATTGCATCCTTCTAAGAAAGAACTTGCAATTCCATGAGTATACCATGAAGTAACAAATGTAAGTCCTGTTAACCATCCACCAACAGCTAAATAAGCGCAAGGGAATAATAATAATCCTGACCAACCGATGAATACAAAACGATCACGTTTTAACCAATCGTCAACGAGGCTAAATAATCCTTGTTCTTTAGCTTTTCCTATTGTAATTGCCATATTTATTCAAAGAAAAATTTCTTTTATATTGTCTTTTAGTTGAATTTTGCACAATTGCCGAAAAATGGACTTCGTACATAGAACTGCGAATTGGAAAATACAACTGACACAAATTGAAGATAAAGAATTCTACAATGGGCTTCGTACACCGTGTGAGTCATTAGTGAGCGCAGCGAATAGGCTTTAGGAGCCGAAAGTCTGCGAGTCAATCTTAGACACTTTGCACGTACGTACGAAGTCCAGGAAGTCTAGGCAGTCCATCTTGCGCGTGCAGAAAGCCCATTTCAAAACTTAGAATTGAAAATACAACTACCAATTGGAAAATTCGTAGGTGCTGGACTTCATACATGAGTCTTTAGCGAATAGGCTTAATTCTATCTTTTTTTGGATACACTTTTTTTTGAAATTAACCAATTTTTTCTCTCTTAATTCTTTCTTCCCCAAACTGTCTATCCCATAATATTATAAGAGAATTCAGTCCGAAGAAAATGGACTTCGTG
Source organism: uncultured Bacteroidota bacterium (assembly GCA_903854205.1). Taxonomy (GTDB): domain Bacteria; phylum Bacteroidota; class Bacteroidia; order Chitinophagales; family Saprospiraceae; genus Saprospira. The sequence goes on from CAINVS010000588.1 coordinate 4,913, forward strand.
CAAAAAATTAGTTCATTTCTTTGGATAACTATTTTTTAAGTATTTCCATGAATTTTTAAGTGTTTTTACTCATGTCCCGTTCCACTTAAAACCACTGATTTCGATGGAACGGGACATACGAGTTTCCCCATATATTTCAAGGGTTTAAGATGTTTTTTACGTTTCAAAAATCACCTTATAGGGGGAAGTCCCCCTGTACGTGTGTTTTTCATCCGATGAAAATCGGGATAAAAACCACGGACTAACTTTTCATGAAATTTCACTCCTCTCTTTTAGATTTTAGAAAGAAGTGAAATGTTTTTAGAAATAAGTTCGTAGAAAAATCTTAATCAAGAAGATGTTAGAAAATAAGATTTTCAAATTTATTTATATTTCTAAACGAAGGATTAGAGATTAATGCTCTTAGAGATAATAGAATAATTGGTTGGTAGGCCTAATTATTTTATTTATTTTTTTATTTTCGTGATAAAAAACACGACATTATGTCATAAAAATGTCGCAAAAAAAGCGACATTTGGTCCTAAAAAACACAACATTTTTTTTGAGTATACCATTGTATTCTATAGGTATACCGAACATCGATAGAAATCTTTTTGTTCTAATATATAGCTCTTAACGTAGTGAAGAAATCCATAATTCTTTTTAATTAAGACTATGAATTTTTACTATTTTTTAACATTTCTTCAAGATATTGCAACGTGCACCTGCGTCGTCAGATGACGATCCGTTTCAGGATTCTTTAGAATCCTTCCTTTTTCATCACGCATGTTATCCCATTCTGAGTCCGTCGAGATAGTTATTTTTCCTATAGATTTATTCATTGCATGAGAGTATTTTTGTAAAAAATATTGGAAATAATAAGAGGTAGACACGTGAGGCACCCTGCGAAAAACAGGCGAAAACGCAAGGGTGCCTCACTAGCCCAACCCTTTACCCCGATTGGGTTTAGAGCATTATTAACATCACGTTTTTACAGTTAAGGGGGACCCCCTTATTACGAGTTTCTATGGTTTTAACTTGGAACTGAAAAAAAGAATTTTATTCAAACAGTCAAAAATTTGGATTAACTAATGGTTGTTCCTTAACCAATCATTAATTGATTGGACTACAAATATATACAAAATAAGTGCTTTGCATGTTCATTTTTATTCAATCCTAGCCTAAAATTTACCATATTTCATAATTTTATTATCTTTTGAATATGATTTAACCTAAAATTAATTAGAATTAGCAAATTTATCATTTTTAGACTGATTCTTTTTTGAAACTGGAGAGACAAGATCGACTTTCTTGCCCAAATCCTATTAAAAAAAATAATTCTTCAAGAAATTTTTCCAATTTTGCATTGATTTCCACATTTTATTTCATTTTTTTATAAAAAATTAAAAAAAACAGTCATAAAACACCCTTTACACCAATACTTTTTAATTCAATCCTAGCCTAAATTTCACCATATTTTATGACTTTATTTTATTTTGAGTATGATTTAACCTAAAAATGATTATACTTATCAAATATATAATTTTTAATTTTTTACTAATCTCTAGACGAATTAAGAAGTGGATTGAAATCAAAAATATTCTTTTTTAAGCCTCTATAAAATAT
>CAINVS010000589.1 GCA_903854205.1 uncultured Bacteroidota bacterium
TCTTTAATTCTTTCTCATTCGATTCGAGTAATCTTTCTATAGTTCTATCGTCAATCTCGAAAAAATTTGCTACCTGATTTTTTAAAAACCTGATTTGATTCTCAAATATAATTCCTTCAATTCCAATTGCTTTTTGGATTTCTTCAATAGCATATCTATTATTTAATATATTTTGTCTTGCTACATCAGAATTTGTTAAGTCCTTCATAATGTTCTTATTTGTTTATAAAACAATCAAATAGAATAATAAAGTAATATTATTTATATATTTAACCCATTTTTATCCAATCTAAAATACCATCAATCCACAATCTCCTTCAATAACCCCTCCGCTTTTTCCTCCAGTACCAATAATTCTCTGGTAATATCGTCAACGGATCGCAATGGTTGATATTTATAAAAATACTTGGTAAAATTGATTTCATAGCCCACCTTATCGCTGTTTCTGTCCATCCAGGCCTGTGGAAGATGTGGTTTTACTTCCTTGTCGAAATAGGCATCAATATCGGTGCCCAGTGGAATGCGTTCATGATCCCGAAGCTGCGCATCTGCCTTGATGGAACCATCCTTATTTATCTGGACTTTGCCCTCTTTCACAAGCGGCTGTTCTATAGTCACCTTTGTATAACCAAAGAAATGATTGTCGTAGATTTTGGAGTGTTCGTTTTCTTTGAAAGTACTGTAGAGCTTCAGGATTTCATTGCCCTGATCATCAGAAATTTCCTTGCGCTTATTGCCAAGAGATTTTTTCATCTGCTTGTAAAAGCTGCTCGCATCGATAAGCTGAATTTTACCTTTTCGGTAATCGGGTTTATTGTTGTTCAGAATCCAGATATATGTGGAAATACCTGTATTGAAAAACATTTGGTCGGGCAGTCCCACAATAGCTTCCAGCCAGTCATTTTCAATGATGTACTTGCGGATATCAGATTCACCGCTTCCACTGTCCCCTGTAAATAAAGGAGAGCCATTCAAAACGATACCAATTCGGGATCCTTTGTCCTTCATTTTGGAAATCATGTGCAGGACAAAGAGCAAAGCTCCATCGGAACTTCTGGATGTGCCAACCGCAAAACGGCCCAATGGATTTTTGGCTTCCTCAAGAACATAATCTTTTTCAGAGGCCCACGAAACACCATATGGAGGATTAGAAATTTGGTAATCAAATTTTTTACCTTCAAAATGATCATTTGAAAGCGATGAACCAAGACGGATATTTTCAGGATCCTCACCTGAAATAAGAATATCCGATTGGCAGATGGCATAAGTTTGCGGTTGCATTTCCTGCCCAAAAAGATTGATTCTGACCTTGTCGTTGATGTTCTGTTCAATCCATTCCTTGGCCAATGAGAGCATGCCGCCAGTGCCGCAACAGGGGTCAAATACAGAGCGGATGATACCTTCTCCTTTCAGGGTTTCGGTATTTTCTGCAAAAAGCATGGAAACCAGGAGCCTGACCACATCACGGGGTGTATAGTGGTCACCTGAGGTTTCATTGGACATCTCAGAAAACTTGCGCAGCAGTTCCTCATAGATTTTGCCCATGGTTCTGTTATCCACCACATTGGGGTGCAGATCCATTTCGGTAAATTTATCGATAAGGATATAAAGTTTGTTGTTTTTCAGCAGCTTCTCAATGGGTTTGTCCAACTGAAAATTCTCCAGAATCTCAAAAACATTCTGTGAATAGCCACTGATATAGTCCCGAAAATTGATTTTCAGAGCTTTGGCATCACTTTTCAAACGCTGCAGGTCGTATTTAGAGTGATTGAAGAAGTTGAGTCCTGTTTTCCGCTTGATAATAGGGGTTGGATCCACTTCAGCCTTGAGTTCATGATAGAGCTTGTGAACTTCCTCCTTGTAGGGCTCAAGCACACAGTCCAGCCTTCGCAATACGATAAATGGCAAAATGACATCTCCGTATTCATGTTGTTTGAATAAGCCACGCAGCACATCGTCTGCAACGCTCCATATAAAGGAGGATATTTCTTGAAAATTCTGCATATTTATATCAGTTGTTCTTTTTTTCTAAGGTTGAGCAACTAATATAAGGGTTTATACTAAATTATTAAGGAAATGGTAAGGAAATTGAGTAGTTGGGGTGAAAGTATCAATCAATGTATGTAATATTTGTAAAAATTTGATATTTTTAGGATGATATGTTATCGAATTAGAGTTTTTGGGGTATATTGGAATACCAACAGCTAACTTAAAATGTAATATCTAAAATCACCTTTGTAAAACCAACATTATGGCAAACACTGAAGCATACAAAAAACAGGTGGAGACTTGGTTCTTAAATGAACTTATTGGAGCATATCCAAAAAATACATTGTCAAAAGGGAAAGTCAAATTGAATTGGGGTGGAGAATTTGAATATGATATTGTTATCAAAAATGATGCACATGATATAGAAGCTGTATATTGTCTATCCTGTTCTAACTACAAAACATCTTCTGGCAAAGGTGGGTCTGGAAAACTACTTAAAATCAAAGCGGATGCCATGATGATGTTAGGAACAGATGTTGAAAAGAAAGTTTTGGCATTCACTGGAAAATCAATGTATGACAAGATAAAATCCGAACAGGAAAAAGGCCGTTTCCCTTTGGACATAACTCTTGAGTATATCGATTTACAAATTAGAAATAACGTGCTTTTTGATTTAGTAGAAAGGACTATGGATGAGGCATCATCCGAAATCAAAACTGTTTCTCTGAAGCCTAAAGAATAAAAAATCCCTTATAAAATATATTCTAACCGATGGATAACCTATTAAAACAAACCTTTGAATGGACAAAAGAAAGGAAAATTTTCTTCTTGGAAGGTAAGATTTTCGATTCTAAAGTTTCAATTGAAATTGAGGGTCTTAGCATTACTGATTACCTCACATTTGTTGAGAATTTCAAAACTCCTGTAATTTTTTATGAAGCTGAGTTTTTTGAAATTCCATATGAATTCGAATTTGAAGAACAAAATGTTCCAGATATGTTCAAAGAGTTTGAGCCATATGATGGAGAACTCAAGCTTTATAGATTATTTTTTGTTAAAGAGGGCTGTATTTACATTTACAAAATCCCTGGGAAATTGCTTGCAAAATGGCAAAAATTGAATAATAAATGGCTATCCATTGTCGAAAATAAGAATTTTGTAAGAAGTTTTAAAAGAGATGTTTATGACAAAGAAAACGATGATCTGGAATCAAAAATACTTAAAATAGCAAGAGAAATAGTAAAAAACAACTTTTTCTCATACCAGGATTATTTGAATTTTTCTATGGAAGATTATGATAATTTATATAAAAAATGCTACGAACAAGATGTTTTATCGCTGGACAATTATATTAATAGAGATATTTTAAGAATGACCCTAACAAGTAAGTTATATCAGCATATTAGAACAGTTTATAAAAAGACTAGATTAGAAAAAGACGAAAAGGAAATTTTGATTAAAATTAAAGAATTTAAGGAACAGAAAATGACTAAAGTTGAAATGTCTTCAAGGCTTAATATTACAAAAAACAAACTTAATATGTTGTATTATAAGACTTAAGATAAAATGCATTTTTTTAAATAGTTTTAATCTTCTGTTTGCAAGGTATTATAACGTTCTTTAATACGATGCATAGAGTTAGAAAATCTGTTCATAATTTCTTTGATATGATATAAGTCAATAAAAGTTTCGTCAACTTCAATTTCAAGCCCATATCTGAATGCAGTGCCTTTTGGATCAAATTCATCTAAGCTATAAATGAACATCTCAGACCATTTTGGAGGAACAACATTAAACTTTAATAAAATCGCATCTTTAAAGAGATTGCCAAGTGCCCTTAAGTTGTGAGTTATACCATCATTAGGCAACTGAACATCCATGGTGACAAGTATATCTTTCAAATAAAGCTCCACAGAATGCCTATAATTGTAAATTGCAGGATAAAAAAAATGAATATTATCTTCATCTTTTATACCTGAATCAATGAGCGTGTCTCCTCCTTTTTTGTAAGAATCTGCCAAAAAAAGTGTATCTGCTTTGCCCATTCCGCCAAACATCCAAACACGTTTTTCATGAATATCATCTGAATATTCCCTAAATATGGGGTATTCACTTGTAAAGAAATCATTGTACGGATATTGGAACTGTTCCTCAGCATTAAGACCGTATCTTATATTTTCCATATCAGGGTTTTCATCCCAATACATTTGAATATAACTCATGGTACACAAATCTTCAATTGAAAATTCACGTACCTGTCCTTTTTCTGGATTTGCTTTTGGATTCAGGTATTCAGAGAAATGAAAAGACCATTTTTTAATTTGTTCTTTATCTGTTTGTAAAATTCTTGCAACTTCAGATGCTGAATATCTTTTCATAAGGCAGTTTATTAGTCTTCTTCGGAATCATCGTCATCGTCATCATCACCTCCTGTATTACTTCTGCAGTCATCCAGGTAGCTTTCAGCATTAGACAGTTCGGATGAGGCAGCTCTAAAATTTCCTGAAGCACAATAATCAATGGCATTTTGAGCTGCATCAATAGCATCGGCACAACCCAATCTTTCTGCAATTACTAGAATGTTTTCTGCCTCATCACCATATGGACATGAGGTTGTTTGAGGTTCGTTTACCCTTTTATAAGTTTTGTTTTCGGTATTATTATTTTTGAATGGTTTACCAAGTGTGCCAAAAGGATCCTTGTCAATTTGCATATTTTGGTTATTTGATGAGCTATTCACATCATTATTTTTGATAATTTTCTCTTCTTTTACCGTTGAAGTTGTGTCTGGGGCAGTTAAATTCTGAGGTTCTGTTACAAGTTCATTTCTTTGGTAAGAATTTTCTTGAGGAGTACAGTTGTACAGGAGCCCAATGAAAATAAAAATAAGTATTTGGTTTTTCATGAGTAATTGTTATTGAGTATTATGGTTTACCAAGATATACTTTAAAAACCTCATCTGCAAGTTTTAGATATCTAAATTTTTATTAACCTTTCTTAAGCAAGTTTTCCCATAAGGCAAAAATTTTCCCCAAAAAAATTTTAGGGTTGGTTGAAAAAATGGAGGGAAGTCATTTTCCAGGAAATGAAAAATTTCTAAAAATTGGCTTTTATTGGAAGGAGTAGGGTAATTGAAGAAGTAAGGTAGGATATTTAATTATTAGGAGTTTGGCAGGGCTACCTTATGTTTATATTCAAGATCTGTGTCAAAATATATTTTAATAAAAAATGATACGGTTTGGGGAATTAATTTTTCCTTCAGAAGGTTTATTTTATTGACGATTGTATTATATTAATATTAAAACTAAAATTGATACAATGAAGGTAAAATATAATAGAGTTTCAACGCACCAGCAGACAGGAAATCGATTTGAGGAGGACAAGGAGAAATACGACCTTGTACTTTTTGACAAAGTTTCTGGGTCGATCCCTTTCTTTGATCGGCCTAAAGGAAAAGAGTTGAAAATTATAATTGAAAAAGGTAACGTAAAAGAGCTTATTGTTGAAGAATTCAGCAGACTTGGTAGAAATACGGCTGATGTAATCAATACTCTCGAATACCTTGAGCAGAAAGAAGTGAATGTAACAGTCCGAAATATTGGTTTACAGTCCAGACCTGGAGGACAGAAAAACGCTATTTGGAAAATGATTTCAAGTGTAATGTCTAGTCTATATGAGATGGAGCTTGAAAATATAAGGGAAAGAACCAGAGTGGGCAGGATGGTTTATGTCCAGCAAGGTGGCATCCTTGGTAGAAAAACTGGTTCAAATGAA
>CAINVS010000590.1 GCA_903854205.1 uncultured Bacteroidota bacterium
CTCAGCAGGTTCATTCCTATATGTATTTAAGCGATACGGCCGCGATAAACAAGCTCAACAGCAGCAGGATCAGAGAAGGAACATGATAAAGGAAGGGATGTTTCAATTTAAAGTGAAAATATTGTGCTGCCATCATCAGCGCTGCCATCATCAACGCTGGAACAAGCACCAAATCGGGATACCAGATACCCGCGACCAACAAGGTGGACAAGGATATTTTGGATGCACCCACCATATTGCGGGTCAAGTCGCTCAGTTCGTATAGTTTAAATTCTTTTTCAACCTTGTAGAAGCGGAACACCCAAATGATTACGATGGAAAGGGCAATAAGAACTTGAGCGATGTGGGAATAAAGGACCATGTGTTTTGGATTTAAGTTGATTTTTCCCAAGTTACGCAATTTTGCCGGGTTGGGCTGACTTATTTTCTGCAATCAATGATTGCAGAAATAGGTTGGACGCATCATACAATCATCCTGTCAAAGTGTAAAGACAATCAGGAACGGCAGTTTTACATGCTTGCCTCTAAAAAGTATGGTTGGACCGCCCGAATTCTCAATCATCAAATCGAGCACAAAAGTTACGAAAAATACCTCCTCAACCAAACCAATTTTGATGATGTATTGCCGGAGCAGTACCGAAACCAGGCCGTTCTCGCGGTCATACCTGTCCCGCATCGCAAACCAGTAAGACACAAACGAGGCGGCTGGGCTTCGAGTGTGAGAAAATGGTGGCTGTGGGAAGATGCATGTTCCAATCTTGAAAGCTACCTATAATTGCTCCAGTTCAATTCGTGACGCAATGTGTCACGAATTGGGAATGCTCTATAAAAGCTGCGCATATTGCGCAGGTTGCTGTCATCGAAGTCTTTGCCAAACTCAAGTGTTAACTCATTTGCCAGTTTTTTGAGTGTTGCCTTACCATATTCAGCTTTATCATTGCCGTTTTGTTCATCTTCCACGATGAGCTTTCCAATTTCCCAATAGGTTTGCAATAGTGCACCATTTACCATCCGGTAAGCCTGTTGCCGGGCTTGCAGGATCACATTTTTTACAGACTGGAGTAGTTGCGGGTTGCTCATCTTATTTCAAAAATTTTATAAATTTTGTGGCGAAGCATCTTTTCATTGCCCAATCGAAACGGACTAAATTTCTTTGTCATTTTCGAAACAATTTGTAACAAAAATACAACAAAATATTTAATGGAAGATAAAATGTGGGTTAAACTTACTTGGGAAACGGCATGTTATTATTTGTTTATGCGTTACGCGGGGGCAAAGACTTGGTATTTATTGGCTTCTATGAAAGATGTTTTCAACCCCTCATCATCGTTGGTTAATATATTTTTTAGATACAGGCAAACTTTCACCTTCGTATTTTCTCCCAATCTACTCAGCATGGCCCCCATCCTTCCGGCAAAATGATCACATAAAAAAGAGCCTATTTAACCCTCAATCATCGAATACTATCCGACCACTGAAATTTAAATAGGCTCTAAAAAACGCAATTTCTATTGTAACCAATGCTAAGTGGTTATGAAAACGGCTGGATTCAAATCCATTGAAAATCAATTTTTATCCATCCATCCTTCAAATCCACTTAAATCCTGGTCAAACTTACTGCTTCACCACTTTAGTAACACTAGCAGCA
>CAINVS010000591.1 GCA_903854205.1 uncultured Bacteroidota bacterium
CTTCCCGTTTTTCTGTTAAATTTTTTCTCAATTGGTATTCCCAACTAAAAGTTGCATTTATAACTTGAATCTAAGATTTTTAAAAAAAATAACACTAAAATAACATTAAAGAGCACTTTATAATTTTTGTTTGTTATAAATTCACACAGTATTAGTTTTTAGATAGACATCCATGTTCATAGAGCCCCGCTTTCAATAATATACATATCAGGTACTTATGCAGCAATTTTTTTTTATTGCAGGCTTGGCGGCCATTATATTAGGCCTTTACTCCTTATTTAAACTTAAGAATATTCAGGCTATCATTTCCATCCTAACCGGTATACTGTTAGTTGGATCGGCCTATCTCACAGTTTTCATGAATGATCAGCCTAATGAAGCGCCAAAAAAAGAAATCAAAATTCGTTTATCAGGTTCCAAAACTATAGGCCAGTCTCTGATGCCCAATCTGATAAAAGAATATCTCTCTGTAAATGGATTCAAAGTTTTTTCACAAAATGAAAGCCAAGATAAAATTCTGATCTCTGCCAGTAAAAAAACGGACGCAGGAATAGAGATTTTACATTTCGAATTATATTCAACAGGCTCCATCAAGGGTTTTGACTTATTAAAAAATGGCGGATGCGATATTGCCATGTCATCCAATCCACTTCCCAAAGAAATTGCTGAAGCGCTTGGTGCGGGCTATCTCTCTGAAAGAAATGAGCTAATTTTAGCATTTGATGCTTTGAGGCTCATTGGACACCTCTCATTCAGTAAAGATTTAAAAAGCATGAGTATTCAAATGCTTGAAGAAATTTTACAGGGCAAGGTTCAGAAATGGTCAAAACTTAATAATAAAAAACAAGGCGATATAACAATTTGTTTAAGAGACACCAATTCAGGAACTTATCGTTTTATTGATGAACATTTTTTAGCACATCAATTGCCAGACAGTACCATAAAATCAGCTAAAATTGAACATTTTGATTATTACGAAAAAATTGCCAAAAGAGTCTCAGAAGACAGCCTCACATTAGGTTTAATTGATTTTGGCATTGACAGTTTGATGTTGCAAAATATTTATACGATACCTCTTACATTAAAAGATTCAAAATTCATTTTCCCTGATGAAAATACTATCAGGAGTAGGACCTATCCGCTTTCAAGACCTTTATTCCTTTATACCAGCGGCAATATTGACAAACAGGAATACATAAAATCATTATTAAAATTCTGTCAAAGTCCTCAAGCTGCTGAAATTATAAGAAAAGAAAGATTTATACCCAGATAAAAAAAGGTAAGATAAAGATATTCCAAAAGCCAAAGTATAGCATCTTTCTGAGCCGTTGGCTTTGGGTATTGTTCGGAGAAACAATAAAACGTGATTAGCGCCTAAGTTCTAATCACGTTTTTTGTTATTATGCTTTATATTTTGACCATTCATCAGCAACAAATTTCAGAACCTCATCGATATTGTTGAATTGAGCAAAAACTCCGGTGAGTGCATTGTATCTTAACATAGTTGGTGATACATAGCATTGAACATCAGATGCTGTAATTTCCGTTTCACTAAGAATGATCAGACGTTCAATTACATTGCGGAGTTCCCTAATATTTCCGGTCCAATCCATTTCCTGAAGAAGCTTTATGGCATCGGGCTGCACCTTTTTTAAAGGTCTGCCGTACTCACTGCATACTGCATCCACAAAATGTTCAACCAGCAAGGGAATATCATCACGACGATCATTTAATGCAGGAACCTGTATAATGATTACAGCCAAACGGTGGTATAAATCTTCTCTAAAGCGGCCTTCTGCAATTTCTTTTCGAAGGTCTTTATTTGTAGCTGCAATAATGCGTACATCAACTTTTAGATCTTTGTCACCACCAACTCTTGTAATTTTATGTTCCTGAAGCGCCCTAAGCACCTTTGCCTGAGCGGAAAGACTCATATCGCCAATCTCATCCAAAAACAAAGTTCCGCCATGTGCCTGTTCAAATTTGCCGATACGCTGTTTTATAGCTGAGGTAAATGCACCTTTTTCATGGCCAAAAAGCTCACTTTCTATCAATTCAGATGGAATTGCAGCACAATTAACTTCGACCAAAAACTTATCGGATCTTTCACTTTTTTCGTGAATCCAACGGGCTACAAGCTCTTTACCTGTACCATTGGGTCCGGTAATCATTACTCTGGCATCAGTTGGCGCAATGCGTTCAATAGTTTCTTTTATTTTTGTAATGGCCGCTGAATCGCCAACAATCTCTTGAGTCTTGCTCTTGGTAATTTTCTTTTTTAATACCTTTGTCTCAGAAACAAGGCTGGATTTGTCAAGTGCATTTCTGATTGTAATAAGCAGACGATTCAAATCAGGGGGTTTCGATATATAATCAAATGCTCCTTTTTTTACAGTTTCGACGGCAGTGTCAATGTCACCATGGCCGGAGATCATAATAATGGGAATGTCCGGACTTAAAATCTGTACCCTTTCGAGGACTTCCATTCCATCCATTTTGGGCATTTTGATGTCGCAAATAATAGCGTCGTAACCTTTCTGTTTTATTTTAGAAAGTGCTTCGATACCGTCTTTTGCTTCTTCAATATCGTAGTCTTCCATTTCAAGAATATCACGCAAGGCATTACGGATTGCTTCTTCGTCGTCAATAATTAATATTGTAGCCATAATTAGTTATATTTTATTTAACAGAGGCAATATTACAGAAACTAATCCTGAAATCAAAAAAAAGAAAGGCTTACCCAAAATTAAACCCAGATCCGTCA
>CAINVS010000592.1 GCA_903854205.1 uncultured Bacteroidota bacterium
ATTAAACCCAGATCCGTCATTAGAAATTCTATTCGCTTCGCGGAGCCTTCGGGTTCCAAGCCTAAATTGCTGTGAAACTAAGCACTTACTCGTTTTTTTGGTTTTGAAATAGGGGTAACTATTTCGCCTTGCGTTCCTTCGGTTCTTCCCCCCAAAAAACTCCGTGAGCACTTATTTTCGCTTCGCGGTCCTTCGGTTCTTTGCCATTTTGGCTTTCATCACGAACTCTAATGACGGATCTGGGTTAAAAATTTCCGATCTTTCAAAACATTAAATTGGACTTTAAAGCTATATTACAGCTTCAAAAAAAACCGCTGAAAAAAAAGCTAAAAAACGATATCAAAATAATTACCCACTCGATGAAACTGTTTTTCCGCTTGCAGCTATTTTAAACCGTTATTCTCTGAAAATCATATATATAAATTGAAATTAAAACCCAAGATTAACTATATGAAAAACTTTTTAATCAGCTCATTTTTGCTCCTTTTTACATTTAGCTTATCGGCTCAACTGAATTCAATTCTTCGCAATGCTGCCAAATCGGAGGGGCAGGCCATCAAAAATGCGGCAAGACACAGCGGAGACGACATTGCCAATGCCACCAAAAACAACCTTGACGAAGGTGTCAATGCTGCAAAAAACAATTTGGACGAAACCGCTCATAGCCTGCAACCCGGAGCAAGAAAGGCACTTGATAATGCATTTGAAAAATGTGTGGATGAATTTTACAAAAAAATAAATGAGCTGACAGAGGATTATATTAAAGAAAAATTAATTGAAACTCTTGAAAATCTCTTTAAGAATGATATCTATCTTTTTGAAATTGAGTCGAATACAAATTATCCAACTTTAAGACAGTCTATAGCTAAAAAGCTGCTAAGAGATCAGGTAAATATTGCAGAAGTCAGAATATTGCTCTATGGACGTGCAGTGCAGGGATTTAAAATTGATGCCGATAAGCTTTTCAGAATTTATTTTAAAATGAGCAATACTTTTGCAAGAGACGAGTTACAAAAGATGCTCAGCAACGAAAACTGCTCCGATGACATAATAAATGCTGTAAAAAGTATTGCCGAAAGAAGAAAAATTAGCTTAAATTACGATAGTTGCAAGAAGGAATCCCCTGAAGAAGGTTCAGACTTTTTTTACTCGGCTCTGGGATTTGGCGTCATTGCACTTTTTGTGTATGCTTTTTTTAGGGGGTTTTGGAAAAAGAAGGCTAATGAGGTTGAGTGAAAATTATTTTTCCTTAAGAAATGCAAAAGAATAAATAAAATTCTGTGTAAACTCCAATTAGATATCTAATCAGTTTTATCTTATCTGCCCCTAAAACACCCTTCTTCTTCAACTATTGTCGCGGGAAAGGCAAATTAAAGATGTGCTGCATTTACTGAATTTCCAGGATTAAATAATTTTTGTAATAAAATCTAATTATCAGAAACGTAAAATTTAATAATTACTAAGGATTCGATTTCACGTTTTTTACAATTCGGTATTAGAAACCCCTTAAGGTCTTCAATACTCTCATCGTATTCAAAATCGAATTTTAATAAAGATGATAAGTATTGCGAATATTTAAGCGTTTTACTTTTATCCCAACTTTCAAAGTCCTCATAGATTACATCGTAAAAGTATCCTGTTTCGTCTTCAGAAATTATATCAGCACCGCTATATGACAGTCCTCTTAAATAATCAACTAAATATTCATGTGATTCACCACAAACATTCATATTCATAATCTTTTTTCTATTTACGGGTTCTTCAAGATCTTGAAGTATATTTTTTACTTTGTCTTCGTAATGTCGATAAAAGAAAATATTTTCGATTATTATTTTGCGGCCGTTTCTATCAATAATCGTTATGTCGGTGCCATATGTCGCGAACAAGGTTGTTTCAGTTTCAGATATTATGGGTTTCTTTTCCATTATATAGCTTTTCTGTGCTTAAAAAGAAGGTTTGGATAGTAAAAAAAGTAAGGTAGTCACAAAGATCTTGAACAATACATTATTTATTTTTCACAATGAAAGTATCTAAAAATCCATTCTCTACACTGATAAGGAATCATCTCCAATTTGATGGATTTTATCAAGAGTACGTTCTTAATTATTTGAAAGCAAGCTTTTACGATGTCAATTGTAACAACTTACCTATAAAAAAAGCCAAAAAAAGTGTCTAACTTTTGGGGGTTCAAAAACTGGTTTTCAAATACATGCTACTGCATCCTTTTAAAAACATATCTAGTTTTTACTGCAGATTCTTGATTCGTAACAAGCAGACTGTCATTTTTAAAACTGTTGATCAGATATTGTACAGAACTGCTCTTTCCATCATTGATGAATATTCTGCCGCCGTCGACTCTAAATTCTGTTTTGACCGGTTTCACCATTATCCCGTTGCTGATTTCCCAAATGAGTTCTTCTTTAAAGTGTAAAATTTCCATCCATCGCCCAATCTGAGTATCAAAAAAGTACTCTCCTACCCTTTTCCAGACACCGTTCAGATCGATAGCAGTGATGTTATTGCTGTTCAGGATCAGGTCCACAGAGTCGGCCAACATTTCGGGGCCTTTGTAGCGTTTAAAATTTTTAATACATTCAAAAACCTGATTATTAAGTCTGTACTTTTTGAAACTGTCAAAACCTGTTCTCAGTTCAACCTCAAGATTCAATACAGTTTTTACATAGAGGCTGTGTTCTTTTACTATCAGACTGCCCTTTAGATTCAAATTTAAATTGAAACTGTCTTTCCCTGACCACTCAGAGATAATAACCTCTACATCAGGATTGGGGAAATCTATTTTTGCCCCTTTTATCAGCTGATCAGGCTTTTTGAAAGTAATAAAGATCGTTTTACCGCTCATTGTCGTATTCTTTCCTTTTACCGGTGCCGTTTTCTCTAAAGCAACCATTAATACTGTATTGCTGCCCTCGTATAGGCTCATTCTTTCTCCTTTGCTGAATTCGGAAAAATAATAAATATTGCCTTTGTTCTCAGCGGTTGAAGAGCAGGCGGTAAATAGTATAGAGGCTAAAATTGCCGTAAGCAGCAATCGCATATTATCTTTCATCTTTTGCGGGGATATAATTTTCCCAAAATTCAGGTTCATATTTTTCCCAGGCATGACAACCGAACGGGATTTTATTTTTATTCTGTTCAAAAGCCATAGAAGGCGCCAATTCGAAGGAAAATCCGAGCGCTTCTGTCAAAGTCGGTCTTTTGTATTTTATAAATCTGGGCGCAATGCAGCACCAGAAAAAATCTTCATTTTTCGGAAAAAAGCGGATTAGGAACCCCAGTTTTTTTGATGCCCGGAGATGTGTTTTCACTTTTCTAAGAGAGAATCCGCCGTTGCCGACTTTTCCGAGCATCATCTTCGCCATATCAAACCTTGGCTTTTTAGCTTCGGGATTTTTGGGAGGAGAAACTACCCAAGGCGCTCCGATATAGTCATAACCTTTGTTACACCAAAGATCCAACTCATCTCTGAAAACATAGGCATCGAGCTGATATATAAGAATATACTCATTGGCCTGAAAACGGCCGTAAAAAATGGGCGATAACATGAGTCGGTTATAACCGGCGATGCTCTCAAAATATTCCTTATCGAAATACTCCACCCGAAAACCCTGATATTCTGCGATATAGGCTGAAATATCCAGACCAGTAGGCGCACATAATATTAGCGGGTGACTGATGAGCACATGAATAACCCTGCGCAGCGAAAGCAGTTCATTGGCAGTCATGTCTGCCTTGTACACAGGAATTATTATGGCACAGTCGCTCATTTGTTAATTATGAATTTTGAATTTAGAATTGTTTAAATCTTTGCGCACTTTGCGCAACCCTCTGTCACTTTTCGGTAAAATTTCACATCCTTGAAACGCAGGTTAAAACCCGAGGCTCCGGTGGTTTTGCTTCGGAAGGCTAAAGCCTTTCCTTCGCCCTTTTTTACTTGACAATTGTAGAGCTCACTCCGTTCGGTTCTTGAAATCTTAAAGAAAAAAACTTTATGATCTTTGCGCAACCCTCTGTCACTTTGCGGTAAAATTTCACATCCTTGAAACGCAGGTTAAAACGCGCGGCTCCGGTGGTTTTGCTTCGGAAGGCTAAAGCCTTTCCTTCGCCCTTTTTTACTTGACAATTGTAGAGCTCACTCCG
>CAINVS010000593.1 GCA_903854205.1 uncultured Bacteroidota bacterium
CAGCTAAATTGGTAAAAACGAAGTTAATATCCATCACAATATAGCAATAAACTGAAAACAAAATCTTTTACAAACCTTTCCTTAGCCGAGCTACAGGAATGCCCAATTGTTCGCGATATTTAGCCACTGTACGTCTTGCAATATTATATCCGCGACCGGTAAGAATGCTCATCAGCTTTTCGTCAGACATGGGTCTGCGTTTGTCTTCCCCACTTATAATTTCAGTCAGGATTTTTTTAACTTCCAAGGTAGAAACCTCTTCCCCACTATCGGTTTGTAAAGATTCGGAGAAAAACTCCTTCAATTTTTTTGTGCCGAATTCAGTCTGAACATATTTGCTGTTGGCGACTCGAGATACTGTAGAAATATCCAAACCCGTAATTTCTGCAATATCTTTCAAAATCATAGGTCTCAATTTCTTCTCATCACCTGAAAGGAAAAATTCTTCCTGATAGGTCAGAATTGTGTACATGGTTTTGAACATAGTTTCCTGACGCTGTTTAATGGCATCAATAAACCATCGGGCAGCATCTATTTTCTGTTTTACAAACAGTGCTGCTTCCTTCTGTTTTTTGTCCTTTCTGTTATTGCTGTAATTTTCCAGCATCTCTCTGTACTGCTCATTCACACGTAATTCCGGTGCATTTCTTGAGTTGAGTGTCAATTCGAGAACACCATCTTTATTTTCCACAAAAAAATCGGGAATTGTATATTTTCTTGGCGCCGGAGCAAAAGCTGATCCCGGTTTTGGATTCAGCTTCAAAATCTCATCCGTCGCCGCCTTCAAATCATCATTGAAAAGGGAAAGCTGACGCATGAGTTTGCTATAGTGCTTTTTGGAAAACTCTTCAAAATAATCTTTGATAATGGTATGCGCCAATTTCAAAAAATACTTATCCTTTTTACTGTAATTTTCGGCAACATCCTGCGAATGCAACTTTCGCTCCAATTGAAGCTCCAGACATTCTTTCAGGTCCTGTGCACCAATACCGGGAGGGTCAAGTTTCTGTATTACTCCACGCAAAACACGTATGACATCCTCTTCAGTCACCCGAAGATTTTCGGTAAACATGAGATCATCAACAATAGAAATTGTTTCACGGCGCAAATAACCGTCTTCATCGATATTTCCAATGATTTGAATGGCAATAAGTTCATCTACTTTAGTGAGTTCCAGCATTCCCAATTGAGATTCCATATAATCGCTAAAAGAATTTTCAACAGCAATAGGAATCGTCTTTTCTTCCTGATCTCCATTATAATTTCCTGCATCCAGTTTATAAGCAGAAGTATCGTCCCCTATATAATCCTCGAGATAATCATCGAGGCAACCATCCTCTTTTTCCGCATACTGATCTTCATAAGTTTCAAACTCATTAAAAATTTCTTCCAAGGGAAGATCGTCTGCCTCAGCACTGAATTCATCAAAAGTCTCGATTTCGGTTTCAGGGTCAAAATCATCAAAAGTTTCTTCACCTATTTCAGAATCCTCTTTTTCTTTTTTGCCGTCAGCTCCCAAAATATAGCTTTCCTCATCATTTACATCGTCTTTATCAGACTCCTTTTCTTCATTTTCAGACTCACTGCTGAGCGATTCGTCCATTTCTAAAGCGGGATTACCTTCCAATTCTTCCTGAATACGCTGTTCCAACATATCTGTAGGAATCTGCAGGAGTTTCATAAGCTGAATCTGTTGAGGAGACAGCTTTTGTAGCATTTTTTGAGACAGTTGCTGCTTTTGCATATATTTTAACTTTTAATGTAAATTGCTAAATTTCAATATTAAAGCCAATTAAGATAGCACTTATCAGTTTTTATTAAATTTCTGATACGTTTCAAACGATATAAAGTTACTATATTTATTTAAAAATACGATATTTTTTTAAATTTGGTAAGATTTTTGATAAAGCTTGACATTTTCTTAACAAATTTCAGTTTGAAAGAGCTTTATTGCAAGGCGTTTGTGATTGACTTTGTTTATATTGATATTTTATTGAAAATAATTTGCGACTGCATTCTAAAATAGCTAATTTTGGCCGTCCTGAAGAAAAACGTTTTTCTTAATAACGTCAAATAAAAACCTACTTGAAAAAATATTATGCATCATTACATTTCTGAATTCTCAAAACATATCGGTCATCAGGTGACCATCAAAGGCTGGGTCATCAACATCAGAAGCAGCAAAACTAACTGTTTCTTTGACTTCCGTGACGGCTCCGGATTTACACAATGTGTTGTTTCACTGGAAAAAGTGGGTGAGGCCGCTTTTGAAGAAGCTAAAAATCTGACGCTGGAAAGCTCCGTTGCTTTTACAGGAACTATTATACGCAATGAAAAAAACTTAGGCGGTTTCGAAGTATTGGTTGACAGTCTTCATGTTTATCATATTGCAGATGGTTATCCCATTACAAAAGAGGATAAAGAAATGGGGGTTGACTTCCTGAGCGACAAGCGCCATCTTTGGTTGCGCAGCCGCCGTCAGTGGGCTATCATGCGCGTACGCAATGAATTGATCATGTCCATTCACGACTTTTTCCAAGGCGAAAACTTCGTTCAGATGGATGCACCGATTCTTACCGGTAATGCCTGTGAAGGAACTACAGACCTTTTTGCTACCGAATTTTTCGGCCGCGATGCTTATCTTTCACAATCCGGACAGCTTTACGGCGAAGCAATGGCCATGGCAATGGGCAAAATTTATACCTTCGGTCCTACTTTCCGTGCCGAAAAATCGAATACACCGCGTCACCTTTCCGAATTTTGGATGATCGAGCCTGAAATGGCATTTTATACCAATGAGGATAACATGAACCTCATCGAACGCTTTATTAAACATGTGATTGGCAGAGTGCTTTTCCGTTGCCGCGAGGAACTGGAAACCTTGGAAAGGGATACTACCGGACTACAAAAGGCTGCTACCCGCAATTTCCCACGAATTCCTTATGTGGATGCGATCAAAATTTTGCGCGGCGAAATGGATTACAACGGCAAAAACACGATTCAGGCTCAAAAAGACGATCTTGCTGCCATTGAATTGCGTTTGAATGAAATAGAAGCGGATATCAAAACCCGTCAGGAAGCTATGGCGACGATGTCCAAAGGACAGGTTAAATTCAACGAGGCTAAAATTTTGGCCCTTCAGGGCGAACAGCGCGAATTGGAAGAAAAACAGCGCAATATTCCGAAATGGATTGAATCGGCACTCAGTTTCGAAGACGGCAATGACTTCGGAAACTCAGATGAAACGGTGCTTACCCGCATTTTCGACACACCGATTATGGTTTTCAACTGGCCTGCCAAAATTAAATCTTTCTACATGAAAGAAGTGGATGGCAATCCAGACTATGTTAAAGGTGTTGACCTGCTCGCTCCGGACGGATTCGGTGAGGTTGTAGGCGGTTCTGAACGCGAAACGGATATTGATGTCCTGCTCCGCAAAATTGACGAGCATGGCTTGGAACGCAGCGTTTTTGAATGGTACTTGGATCTCCGCCGCTTTGGTTCTGTGCCGCATGCAGGCTTCGGTTTGGGCTTGGAGCGTCTTGTCCGTTGGGTTTGTAATCTGCAGCATGTACGTGAAACAATTCCTTTCCAAAGAAGATATGGAAGGATTGAACCTTAGA
>CAINVS010000594.1 GCA_903854205.1 uncultured Bacteroidota bacterium
CACGGGCGATGGCAAACCGAACACGCCTGAGAAAACGCTGCTGCCACAGGCGGATCTGCTGATTTGCCTCGGCATGCGCAGCAGCGAGATGCTTTCTCCTGCGCCACCTCATTCCAACACCCTGTGGTTTGATGCTCCTGGCCTGCATGAGTGGCGCGTGTTCCCGGACAATGTTTTTGGCCTGACATTGCTTGGGTATTTCTTTGGAACACTTCCCTTTGTTCAGAAAAACTTTGAATTGGTTATTTTTGGAATCATAGGCCTATCTGTTTTACCTATTATATTTGAATTCATAAAAGCAAAAATGAAATCCAAAAAAAAGGATGATAAAACTGGGTCTGATAGGTAAAAAGCTTGGCCATTCTTTTTCAAAGCGCTTTTTTGAAAATCTCTTTTTTGAAAAACAGCTGAAGGGCAGTTATGAATTGCTTGAATTGAGCGGAATTTCTGAATTTGAATTATTGAAAACAAAGGATTTCACCGGTTTGAATGTAACGATTCCCTACAAAGAATCCGTCATTCCTTATTTGGATGAACTGGATGAAACAGCTGCAGAAATAGGTGCTGTCAACTGCATAAAATTTTGCAAAACAGGAAATTTGAAGGGTTTTAATACAGATGCTATCGGTTTTAAAAACAGCCTGAATTCTGTTTTGGTTGATAAAAAAATAGGAAAGGCACTGGTTTTAGGCAGCGGCGGCGCTGCAAAGGCAGTATGTTTTGTTTTAACAAAAATGAATATTGACTTTCTGATTGTCAGCCGAAGTTCAAAAGCAGGTCAGCTAACTTACAAAGATTTGAATGCAAAGCTCATTGAGGAACATAAACTCATCATTAATTGTTCTCCTTTGGGCATGTTTCCGGCAATTGACGGTGCCCCCGAAATTCCTTACAGCGCATTAGGCAAAAGCCATATACTTTTCGATCTGGTGTATAATCCCGAAGAAACCCTTTTTATGAAAAAGGGAAAAGAAAAGGGTGCTGCTGTCTGCAATGGCTTGGACATGCTATACGGACAAGCAGAAGCTGCCTGGAAAATCTGGACAGAATAAATAAATTTTTTACCCGATACTTGACAACAAGTACTGATACACGCATTATAAAATGAAACAGGATATACGTCTCCTCGAGAAAAATGATCTGATTGAATATTTCAAAACGATGGGCGAATCAAAATTTCGGGCCGATCAGGTTTCTGAATGGCTTTGGAAAAAAGGCGCGCACAGTTTTGAAGAAATGACCAATTTGTCGAAAGCACTTCGAACAAAACTGGAAGAAGCCTTTGTCATTCGCCCGATTGTGGCGGACATTATTCAGCGAAGTACAGACGGCACCATCAAAACCCGTTTTCGTCTGCACGACGGACATCTTATCGAATCGGTGCTTATTCCGGTACCCGAACAGGACCGTTATACAGTTTGTATTTCCTGTCAGGTAGGCTGCAGCCTTACCTGCAGTTTCTGTGCTACCGGGCAGATGAAACGGATCCGAAACCTCGATGCACCGGAGATTTTCGATCAGGTGTTGCTGGTCAACCGTCAATGTATGGAAACCTATAAGCATCCCATCACAAATGTAGTATATATGGGTATGGGAGAACCTCTTTTGGCCTACAAACCTGTTTACGACAGTATCGGTCTGCTCACTTCCGATAACGGAATGGGTATGGCTCCGCGCCGCATCACAGTAAGTACTGCCGGTATTGCCAAAATGATTAAAAAAATGGCCGATGACGGACTCAAAACTAATTTAGCCATTTCACTGCATGCAGCCGATGACTTCAAAAGAAATCAGATTATGCCCATCAATGAGCAGAACAATCTGAATATTCTGACCGAAGCCCTTCAGTATTTCCAAAAAAATACCAAGGATAATAAAATTACCTTTGAATACATTGCCTTCCGCGATTTCAACGACGATCAGGAAGATGCTGAAAATTTGCTGCGTCTCTGCAGAAAAATACCCAATGTAAAGGTGAACATTATTGAATACAACAAAGTTGATGGTGTGGAACTTGAAAAATCGGAAGAATCAAAGGTTGACAATATTGCACGCTTTCTGAACAGAAATGGAATTGCAGTGACGGTGCGCCGTTCAAGAGGTAAAGATATAGATGCCGCCTGCGGTCAGCTGGCGAATAAGTAAAAAAGCGGCATGTCTACACTACACTGTCTCATAAAATCGATTTTCCGGAAAAAAATAGTGATAATTTTGAGTGGCGGGAATGTTGATTTTAATAAGTTGGCTTTTTTGACTAATTAAAAAGTTTAATACAGATTTTATTCAAAAAGTGTGTTGAGCTCCCCAGCTCTTCATCTTTGTTTGCTTTTGAGACCTCGGGTCTTACTTGGCATATAAATTTTATTTGCCAATTTTCCTCAGTTTCAATGTTCCTTTATCCACCGAAATAATTTCCCAACTGGTTTTTTCGGGACCCATCCAATGATCGTAGTCGATAACAACTTTTTTAGCCTGAAAGTCCCATTTTCCTTCATGATTGGAATAATGTCGGGGAGGCGTGCCGCAGGGGCCTGAATTACGGTTGATATATTTCCCATCTGCCAAAAAGGCGATCCCTCCGTCATTTTCCTTGAAAGATTTTAATCGTTCATATTCATAAATGTTATCATCGCTAACATTTTTCAGATTCCAATAACCGATAATATCTTTTTCTGTATCGGATTTTAATCCAAAAAAAGAAAGACAGAGTAAAATGCTGTAGAAAATGGGATGGGTAATCATAGTTTTGGGTTTTTATAATTAAAAAATATTGCTTTATTAAAAGATGCGGCTTTTCTTTTTGGGTGTGACTAAATTCAAAATTTATCATATTTTTAACAGAATATTATACATAAAAAAACTTTAAAACACCATGAAAAAACTCATATTACTCCTCGCATTGCTTCTGCTGCAAAACCTTAGTTATGCTCAAAACTATGCAGTCATCGGTGCTACTGATGTAAAGATGAGAACAATTGCCAATACAAATTCTGAAATTGTTACGATGCTGCAGTTGGGCGATGTTGCAGAAATTTTGGATGAAAGCCATGACTATGTACGTGTCAGCGGCGTGGACAAACCCTACAAATGGTTTAAATTGAAAGTAAACAATAAAATCGGTTGGGTTTTTGGCGCCTTTGTGTTCTCGAAAATAAACAAATTTGAAAGAATTTCAAGTGGTAACAGTGAAGGGTTTTTAGTAGGTTCTTTTGCCAACCAAACAAATGACTGTGCTCCTTTTGAATGTGCCGAAAATTTCATGGCCTTTATCCCCGGCAATTTTGAAACAACCAAAAAAGCAAGAATTGTTAATTTTAAGGGAAAGTCTGCATACCGGGGAATGTATAGTTTTGGTCACCTGTCTTTAGTCCAATCAGGTTTTGTAAAACTAAACGGTGACGTTGTTTTGGTTATTGATTTATTTTATGGGTATCAGATACTGGAATTGAAGTGGAACGGCACTGCTTATGATGCAGTAGAAATCTGTAAAATATCGGAATAATCGATGTAAAACAGGCTGATAAATTGATTTGCTAACTTTCTTATAGAATTTTTGCTCTGGATTTACAACAGCCATTGGTCAATATGATCAAAGGCTATTTCTTTTTGAGGCTGGAATCTAAAATTAGATTGAATTATTTGAGACGGACAAAAAGCGATGCTGCCAGAACATGGGTTATTCTAAGCGGCTGGAAATGTTGAATTCAAAGTTTGTATTTTTGTAAGTATTTAACAATTTTAAAATAATTTATTCTAGCTGAGCCAATTTTCTTGGTGGGGTTGAAACCTCTCGATAAACCCATAGAGGTTCTTCTTCCCAATTTTCAGGAAAGCCCATGTGTGCGATATCAATTGTAGTTTTGTACTTTGGTTCTTTAAGAAGGCTTTTCAACTTTTGACGGAACTTATGGTGAGGGTTTATGTGATCTAACAAATAAGTTAGCATACAAAGGACTGAATACATTTTTAATTTCTTATCTCCTTTAGTTGCGCTTTCTGATTCATTTTCCCATTTACTTACCCATTTTCCTTTAGGGGATTTTAACCATGTAGGTGAAATTGTTAAAATAACATTCCAAAGCCGACTGTGGTGAGCACAAATGTTCCTTATATAAACTAGTGTTTCTATCCAAGAAATAAAAACCTCATGTGTAAGACCAAAATGTTTAGAAACTGGAATTTGATCGTTTTTATCTTTTAGATTTTTAAACAATGTATTTAAACTATTAAATGTTATAAGTTCAAAGCTTTTCCATGCGGGAGACAAAAAATTATTGTATTTGTTTTTGTATTTTGTAATGAATTCCTGTTTAGTTTCATGAATGCTCTTACATACATTTGAAACAAAAGCAATATGCTGGGGGTAGTTTTTAAATATTGTTGAATCCTCAAACCAAAAGCCTGATTTGTACTTCAATGAAAGATGGTAAATTATTTGAGATCGTACTGCTATTTCAATTTGTTCTATTGCATAAAAAACTAGCACCCTCAAATCTGCATCAAATTGGTAAATCCGAAATATAGTTTCAAAAGTTGAACCTTGTTTAAAAATTTCATCTTCTTTTGGTTCTGCCAAAAGTGGATACCGCCGATTATAGCTAATATTAGCCAATATTTTAATTGCCTTATCTTTATCAATAATAGTAAGTCCTCGTCTTTCTAACAAGGTAACTTGCTCCTCTAATGTTTTTGGGGTTTTGTTATATTCTATTTTGCTCATGGGTATAAAAACAGAAAACCCGCCAAAAGTGCGCATAATATAAATTAGAGGCGAGGCGGGTATTGATGATGTAAAAATAGTTTATTTTCTAAATTAATTATGCTTTTTAAGTTTTTTTTTATAAAACTTAATTCTTTAATACAATTACAAAACTTTTCGACTTAAAAAGTCATTAATTATTTCATTTTTTGCTTCTCCAATGCCACTTTCAGCTTATCAATAGGAATCCATTTTTGATTTCTACTATCATATTCACACACAATTTTCCATATTTCATCTTTCAGATTATTGTCCATAACCTCTTTACATATTGGCAAAACTTTATCTAATGCTTCAGAAAACTGATCGTCAGGTAAATTGCTGACATTAAACCTTAGGCTTTTATCGCCCACTTGTATTTCTAACCCTAATGTTGCATCTTTCTCTTCTGATTTTGAGCCAGAATTAAGTGTAGTATATTTTTTACCTTTAATGCTATCCCACAAGGTTTTAACTCCAAGCTTAATAACATCCCATTGAAAACTTCCCTGAATATTTGCAGGAATATTTGAAACTGCCCAAGTGAACATATTAGCAAAATCAGACAAAGAGTTCATTGCTATACCCGTTTTGTCATATTTTTCTACGAATAAACCTACTTTTTCAAGGTCATTGCAAAGCTGTTCCAATTGTTTAATTTCTACCATTCCCAATAACCCACTAATTCTTACTTTAGCATCACTTTTGGAAGAATCGGAACTTGAACCTAAATTGTGATTATAATCCCCTTCCCCCAGCCATTCAGCCGCTCCGGGGTCCACCACCAACACCTCTTCATAGCTCAACCCATAAAGCTTATATACCAATACATCTATTTCCTGCTCCCAGGCTTCGGTTGAAGCAGTTGGGTCTTCTTTTTTGGCGGAAAGGATTTTTTCGACGAGGTCAATAATTGGAGTTGATTGGGCAGAAGTAGGTTCTATAATTGGCAATTGTTCTACATACTGCTTAGTGTAACGGCGCCTTCCACCAGCTATTTGTGGAGATATTTGAAAAAAATAAAAGTCTAATAACTTGGAATTTAATATTCCCAATAAATACTTTAGGTTTTCCCCTGTTATTAGATAAGCACTGTTAAGTAGATAATGGTTTTGGTCGTCATAAGTAAAGTTAGCTCTGTCGGATATCTCTAACCAGATTATTTTAGGTTTTTCAAATTCTTGCCAATACGAAGTTGTATCTTGAATCTCATACCATTCTCCCATTGTTTTTTTGCGACTTTCCTTTGCCCCATCTTGTTTCAGTCGTTCAATTCCAAAATTTACTTCCAAGTAACTTTTTATTTGGGGATATTTTTCGATATCTATTCCTTTAGATGAAAATGTGCCAATCAAATATAAATCATTAAAATCTAGTTTATAACGTTTTATATCTCTGCCCCTTAATACAGGTTTAGCTAAGTCAATATTGTCAATTTCTAATAAATCTAATTGCTCTTTAGGTATAACAAATGCTTCATTAAGTCCAGTTGTTACCCCTCTATAAAAACTTATATTCCAATCTTGCAACAGTTTCCCTACACGTATTTTTTTATTAATATTTTGTTCCTTATCAGAAATAATTCTCCATATTAGCTCATCAATGTCTGGCATTTTTACCAACCGTGTGTAGATGCTATTTTCGAGGTTAAGAAGGTGATTTTCAGAATCTATTATGCAGCCTTTTAACAAATTTATATTTGGGCTTTTTTCAAATAATGTAATGTTAACAAATACAACAGCGTCAGAAAAAATTTGAAGCTTATCAAAATCAACTAATAACAAAGGACTTGCCTCTTTAGCTAAGAAGCTTCGTAAATTTTCACCATAACTAGCATTTACCCATTTATTAGATACGATAAAAATATTTAACCCACATGTTTTCAATATATTAAAAGCCGTTTCGAAAAATAAGGCATAAATGTCTGTAGAAGCTGAAAATGTATGAAATTTTGTAAAATATTCGTTTTTAAATGTCTCATCTGCCCGTACAGAAAAATACGGCGGATTCCCAATCACCACATCAAAGCCTAAAAAATCGCCATTTTCATCCAATACCTCCGGAAATTCAAAACGCCATTCAAAAGCATTTTGGTAAATAACATTATCCAAAATTTCTTCCTTTTCGCCCTGAGCCTTATCAAAATCCAATTGCAGTTTTTTCAGTTCCTCTTTTTCCTTTTTGCTTGGTTTTTCTCCAAAGGCTTCCAAGTTTTGCAGCTGCGTCTGCATTTGTTCAAATTTACCTCTGGCAGTTGCCAATTTTTTTATAAAATCAGTATCGAGTTTATCTTTAAAAGCAGATTTTATGGTACTGATAATAGTTAAAATATCGCGTTTTCGGCTTTTGTCATTGGTGTTTTTGTATTCATTCACTGCATTTTTATAGTCCTGCAAACTATAGGGATTGTCCTTGCTTTTGAAGGCCGATTTCAGGTTATCGTCCAGCTCGAAGCGACTGATAAGCGAATTTCCTGTTTTGATATTAATATCAATATTGGGCAGGGTTTGCAGCTGTCCGCTTTCTGTATAGTAAGCATTTTTAAGGAGTTCTATCCACAAACGCAGGCGGCAAATTTTAACGGAATTTGGATTAATATCCACACCGAAAAGACAATTTTCTATCAGACTTTGCTTTTCGTGAAAAAGCGTTTCCTGTATGCGTTGGCTTGTTTTATTATCGGGTTGGTACAAAAATATTCTTTCATTTTCATCCTCAATGATCAGCTCATCATTTTCCAACAAAATATAAGCATTAAGGCGCTTTCCTTCCTTATCAATCAGGATATTCAGTTCACTTTTTATAGCAATGAGTTCATTCAGACAACTTACCAAAAAGTGTCCGCTGCCTACAGCCGGATCACAAATTTTGAGGCTATTGATAATTTGGTTTGCTTCCTTGCGGATGATGTCGCGGTCGCCCTTGCGGATATGATCTTTCAAATCTTCCTGCAATTCGTCAAAATCCTTGCAGTTCCATTTGTATTGATTATTAAATTTCTGTACAACAGCCCTTCTCAGGGCTTCACGGCTCATATACATGGTGATATAGGCCGGAGTATAGAAAGAACCGTCTTTGTAGCCATTTATTTTCTCGAAAATAAGCCCCAAAACCGATGCAGAAATAAGGCTTTTCTGTTGGTTGCTCTCATTTACCTTTTCCCCATTATCTCCACTAAAATCATAGGCTTCCAAAAAATTAAACAAATATTCCAAGGTGTTTAAACTCCCTGTTTGTCGCTTCAGATTATCTTTTAGAATGGTTTTTTCATGCAATTCCAAATCGGCATCTTTCAGATTCGATATTTGAAGCGCCTTATCTTCCAATTCATTCGGTTCAAAAAGGGAGCTGTTCAGGTAAGGAATTAACTGATATTTGTTCTTTATTCGCTCATTTCTGTCCTCGGGCTTTTTTGCCAAAGCCGAAAAAAATAATTCTTCCAACTCATCAAATCCTTTTACAAATTCCCGGTGCAGGAATTTATATTTTGTACTGCCATTGTGATAGGAAATAAGTTGGGACTCCAACAATTTTAAAAACAGGATTCGATTTATCCAAGTGAGGCAAAGTTCCAATGCCACATTAAAAAGCTGTTCTTCTCTGTTTGTGCCAAAACTTCGCAGGTTTTCCACTTTGCGCAGATAATCTCTATCATCTAATGTAAAAATGGTGCTTTCCAACAAAGAACCGTGGTTTCGGCTTCCTTTGGGTTTTCGCTGAATTACTTTTTTACCGCCATCTTTTATTTCTTCCAATCCGATGATGTGCAATAACTCAAAGTAAAATTGCTTATTCAGCTGATTGCTGTCATTGCCAAAACTGTGGCCTAATAAATTTACAGGAGAAAAGACTTTGTATAGGGCAACAAGCTTATCATCATCAGTATTTTCGAGCGGAAGCAAATTTTCATATTCTTTGATATTGATATAGAGAAAGGGCAGTTCATGCTGAACTTCTTCTATATATTTTTTTGCTATTTCACTATAGAACAGTTCATTTTTTATACTGTCCTTCTTCCCTGCAATAAATTCATTGTACTCTTTCAGCAACTTGTTATTTTTATAAAAATAAGTATAAAAATCTTCCGCCTTAAAAAAATACCATTCATAACCATTTGTGGCAATCAGATGTTTTATTTTGTTATTTCCGCCACTGACACGTTCTTTCAGATAATAGAGCAACAATTCCTGAAGTGCTTTTTTATTGATATTATCGGGACTTAAAAATTCACTGATATTGCTTGGACGTTTAGCTTCGAGTATTACTCCAATATCGCTTTTGGCATCCTTACCTAAAAAGATAGCCAGGTCGATCTTATCTTTAGTATTGATAAGATGTTCCGAATAAAAGGCCTTTTGTAAAAAAGACCCAAGATAATTTTTAATATTTTCCTCACTTTCCCTTCTTTCTTCATTGATGCGGATATGTTCCAAACATTCATTCAGTAAGGTTTTGAAGCTGTCAATTTCCTGACGGGTAATAGTGATTTTTCGATATGCCGGATTTAAAACTTTATATGCCTTAGTCGTGATATTCATGGTTTTATTTTTTTGGATCTCTCAAATATAGCAAAGAATAGCGAAAAAGGAATTTTGTATTATACATAAAAACTAAAACCGGACACAAAAAAAAGGAGCTGCCAACCCTTTTGGTCAGTGCTCCTTATAGAATCACGCTTTGCTACAAAATGAAGAAACTTAAATTTGTTTTCTCTGTCTAATTGATGCAGAAATTTAATTCTCCCCCTATGCAGAAGCTATTTTTTTGACCAACAGTCTGATATTTAAACGGCTACATTAAAATCGCGCAGAGCATCATTTAATGAAGTTTTTAAGTCTGTACTTTCTTTTCTTTGTCCAATGATGAGCGCACAGGGCACCTGATATTCACCGGCAGGAAATTTTTTGCTGTAAGTTCCGGGAATAACCACAGAACGTGCAGGCACCCGGCCGATATATTCGACCGGTTCCGGTCCGGAAACATCAATAATCTTTGTAGATTTTGTGATGACAACATTTGCGCCCAAAACAGCTTCCTTTTCGACTCTTACACCTTCCACTACAATACAGCGGGACCCAATAAAACAGTTATCTTCTATTATCACCGGAGCTGCCTGCAGTGGTTCCAATACACCGCCAATACCTACTCCCCCACTGAGGTGAACATTTTTACCAATCTGAGCGCAGGAACCTACGGTTGCCCAGGTATCGACCATAGTCCCTGAATCTACATAAGCACCGATATTTACATAACTTGGCATCATGATAACGCCCGGAGCAAGGTAAGATCCATGTCTTGCAATTGCATGCGGCACTACCCTTACGCCCAATTTCTGATAATCTGTTTTTAGCGGTATTTTATCATAAAACTGAAAAGGCGGACAGTCGATGACCTGCATTTCCTGAATTGGGAAATACATGATTACAGCTTTTTTGACCCATTCGTTTACTTTCCAATTGCCATCAGCAGTGGGTTCTGCTACGCGCAGCTCGCCTTTGTCCAGTTGGTCAATTATTTCTCTGATCAGGGATTTTGACCCGTCTTTTTTTAAAAGTTCACGGTCATTCCAGATTTCTTCGATTCGATGAATATATTGTGTCATGTAAAAGTATTGGATTATAGACCGGGGTTCACATTCCCAATCAATGTCAAAACTAAAATTTCGCTGCCAAGATACAGGTTTTTTTATAGCGCTTTACCTGTCCATCGGGATTAAAAATTTCTGAAAAGATAATGTAAGGTCCGACCAAAGCTTTTTCTCCGGCCTCATTTGTGCCATCCCACTGTACAGTACCTTCGCGCATGAGCAGTTCATTATTGATGAGCTGTTTTACAAATCGGCCATGTGCATCATAAACAGAAAAATTGCCTACAAATCCGATATCATCGATGTTATAATTAATAAGCAGAAAATCTTCAAAGCCGTCACCATCGGGAGAAAGGGTATTTCTTGGTAACTGTATTATACCATCATCAGTAATTTCATTGCTTACTGCACTGGAATTTTGGTAGGTTGGCGTCCCAAATTTCAGCGCCTGAGCAGCCGAATGCCAGTTATTGGTTTCATTTGTGGGCGCATCGAAATCGATTCTTTCGAGAGATACACCATTCAAGTCATCGATCAGCGGCGATTGAAGATCTTCCGAATAGCTAAAACTGTCTATAAAATTTGCTACCTGATTATTGATGGTATAAAGGACCACATTTCCAGCATCGTCAGCAAATGAAGGCAATTCAACTTCTACCATTTTTGTAAAATCAGGTGTTTTATCAGGATCTGAATTTCGATAGGTCTGTTCTACCTGTATAGGTTTTGCTGTCAGCACAACGTACTGATTTGGGAAAAGCAGGTAATCAATTTTAACATCATTGGCGTCATTCAATAATGAGCCTTCCGTATTTGACACCCAAAGATCTCCTACATTCAAAACCTTATTTGTTTTGTTGTACAATTCCAAATAGTCTACTCCGCCAACGACCGGATTGTACAAGATTTCATTGATAATGATATCTCCATTTTCTATAGGGGATGTTTTCGCAAAACTGACTGAATTGTTAATACTGACAGGATTTCCGATACAATCGGTAAATACATTGGCAATAGTGAGTGTATATGTAGTACCCAAAACCAAGGCAACATCTGTTACGATGACAACTGTGTTATAAAATGGCGATTCAACATAGGCCGCAACGACATCCAATCCGTTGTTAATTGAATATGCAGAAAGTATCAAAGCAGAACTGTCGCCAACTGCCTCCGAGAAAAAGAGTCGGATGGAGTCGCCGTTAGTCAAAACACTTGCAGCGAAGGGATAGGCTCTGTATAAATCGGGTCCGGCCAAGTCGGGCTGAGCCTGCAATAAAGAATTAGGCTGCCCGGGAGTTCCGCCAACAGTGGTATAGGCCGGCGGTTGCGCTACCGAGGTTGACCAGTTTTCCCTCCCCTCGCATGGGCGATTGGGGTTGATGCGCTCCAAAGTCCAACCGCCTTCTGCTTTTGTACTATTTATATGCCAGTCACTGCTGTAGCTTACTGCATCGAGAACTTTACCGAAACGGTCCATTAGTACCAAGTCATCACCACTAACGTCCAAATCCGGAAATACTGAGAATTCGAGAATATTGCCAAAGGCTGAGTATGATTCCCCTCCTCCTTCGTAAATGATAAGGTGTTGATTGGGTTTTATGATATAGAATGGAAAAATTGCCTCACTGCTTGTACCGTCAGAGAAGATACTGCCTTCGAGATTGATATTTTTATTGGAACGGTTATATATTTCAATAAATTCCTGTTCCGGTAGGCCTACTACTGGATTTGCATCCGGAAAAATTTCATTGATAATAATATCATAATGTGTTGCAGAACTTAATTCCAAGTATTCAAAAGCAGCATTAATTGTATCCGTATTTCCTACACAGTCAGAAATATTATTCATACTGATTGTGTAAGTTATATTGTTTAGCATATTGGCATTGAAGGTCAATTCTACGCTGCTTTGATCCAATATTTGTACAAATATCACATTGAGACCATTATTAATGGAATAATTTGAAGTATTAAGCGCTGAAGCCTGATCCAAAATATCATCGAAAACAATAACGGCTTTATTTATGTCTGACTGACGGGCCAGTATTGCAGTCAGCGGAATTGTGTCCACTGTGTTATCCAAAACTGAGTTTGTTGTTCCGGGAGTACCGCCGTCATTACTGTTTGAGGCTATCCAATTATTGGCTCCTTTACAGATAAGGTTAGGATTGATCAATTCCAAAGACCATCCGCCATCGTCTTTCAAAGTACTCTGATACCAATCATTACTGTACAAAATACTATCTATGAGATTTCCTCCAGCATCCCTAAGAATTAAGTATGCACTGGTATTGTTGAGCGCGGGGAAAGATGCTATCTGCAGATCATTATTTGCAGAAAGATAATCAACATTGTTATGCAGAATTAAATATTGACCGGATAACAAAATGAAGTTTCCTAACACTCTGGTTGTTTCAGTTGTAGAACTTGCACTCCGGTGAGTAATGGTATAACCGCCAAGGTCTATAGCAAAAGAATTTCTATTGAATAATTCTATAAACTCTGCGTTTGGTAAATTGACAACAGGGTCCGGATCGATCATCAGTTCGTTAAAAATAATATCCTGAAACCCGCCCGGCAAAATTAATATATAAGTAAATTGTCCCTGTGTATTTTGACTGTTAGCACTGCAATCTGTCACATTTGTTACGGCAACAGTATAGATTGTATTATTCAGCATATTTGCTGAAAAAGTCAGCAATACAGTAGTGTCACTAAGCAGTTGAGCTGAAATGACTGTCAGGCCATTCACTGAATAATTTGAAATATTTACAGCGGAAAGCGAATCCAAACTTTCGTTGAAAGTAAGTAATGCACTGTTATTTCCCTGTTGAATAACTGTTAGAAGTGCCGGTCCGGTCAAATCAGGAAGATTACTAAATACAGAATTCTGCAATCCGGGAGTACCGCCATTAATATTGTTCGAGGCCATCCAATTTGACCCTTCTCTACAGAGAAGATTCGGATTTATTAATTCCAAAGACCAACCGCCGTCATCTTTTGTGCCGTCTTTATACCAATTGTATTCGTATAAAATACTGTCAATTATTATTCCGCCGGGATTTTTCAAAATCATATAGGCTGAAGTATTATTGAGTGCCGGGAAGGAGGGCACCATTAAATCATTCGGCAAGGAAAGGAAGCTGGTATCATTGTGCAATAACAGGTATTCTCCGGGCAAAAGGACAAAAGCAGTCAAGGTTCTGTTTGT
Source organism: uncultured Bacteroidota bacterium (assembly GCA_903854205.1). Lineage (GTDB taxonomy): Bacteria > Bacteroidota > Bacteroidia > Chitinophagales > Saprospiraceae > Saprospira. The sequence goes on from CAINVS010000594.1 coordinate 13,537, forward strand.
TTCTGTTCCGGAACTTGCACTGCGGTGTATCAGCTGATAACCGCTTAGATCTATAGCATTGCTGCTGCGATTATACAATTCCACATATTCTGCATCAGGTAATGCAACCACCGGATTCGGATCTACCATCAGTTCATTGAAAATGACATCCTGTGGTGTAGCGGGTACAATTAATACATAATAAAAGGAGGTATTTACTGAAGCGATTGCATTAGCTCCAATATCTTCAACATTTACAACAGTTAACTGATATGTAGTCTGACTGACCAAAGGGCTCACCGTAAGGTGCACCAATGCCGGATTTGAGCCATCCAAAACTGCAGAAATAACATTAATACCGTTATTGATACTGTAATTGGTTGACAGATTGGCAGTAGTCGGGTCCAGCGGTTCATCAAACAGTACATCTACAGTGGTATTATTTATCGCGCTTGCAGATAACAAAACAGGTGGCGTATTATCCACAAAAAGTGGAGAAACAACAAAATCATCATAAAAAAAACGATCTCCCTGTGTAGTAGTATATGTGGTATAGACCCCAAAAAAAGAACCGCTTGTATGCGTATTATCTGTAACAGTTCCTTCACTGACAAAGGTTGAACCGCCTGTATGGTCTGCAAAAAGCTCCCAAACTCCGGTACTGCTGCGTATTATTTTTATTCTGCAGTTAATTACAGCTGTGGCTACTGTTGCATCTGTACCTCTCAATATTCTGGTTGAAGCTCCATTAGTAACTTTGTAAATTTCAAGTGCATCTAAACTTCCCGTTTCACCAAATTGAAGGTAATAACCATTTAATGTTGCTGAAGCAAAATTACTGTTGTCTGCCTGCAAATATACCCTAACTCTGTTTGTTGATGACGGACCTGCAGTTGTAAGATTTGTACGTACTAAAAACTCCCAACTGATACTGTCTCTAATACTTAGGCTGCTATAAAGTGACGCACTGCCACTAAATCCCAAATCATTAATTCTCAATTCATTTCCTATAACGGTATATTTTAAAACATCGCCCGACCATTGGGGATTATTTGTAAAATCACCGTCAGTAAAACTATCCTGAAAAATTGTCTGTGCATTTACAAATATCGGCAAAGACAAGAATAACAATATATTGGAAAGAATAGAAAATTTCATAAGATGAGTTTTTAATAAATAGATTCTAAAAATACTATTCTTATATTAACTGGGTGTTAATTTTGAAATGTTTTTGATGTTAAGGATGTATTTTTTAACTACCTTTGGCAAAAATACCAATAGTATATGAAATTTAAGGCTCATCCATGGCATGGAATCGACCCAGGTAAAAATGCGCCTGAGGTTCTCAGATGCTTTATTGAGGTTGTTCCCGGCGACCAAATGAAATATGAGATAGATAAAGAAAGCGGCTACTTAAAAGTTGACCGTCCAAATCTTTACTCCAGCTCTGTCCCTCTTTTATATGGATTTATTCCTAAGTCTTATTCAGCAGATATTTCAGCAGATTATTGTATGAAAATGACAGGCATGACAGGCCTTAAAGGAGATGGGGACCCCATTGATATTATTGTGCTGACAGATCGTCAGATTCCAAGAGGCGACCTCATAGTTGAGGCAATACCTATTGGTGGTCTTCGAATGATTGACAAAGGAGAAACGGATGACAAATTGTTGGCTGTGCTTAAAGGAGATCAGACCTATGGCGAGATTACAGATATATCTCAGGTCCCACGTGCATTGATGAAACGCATCAAACATTATTTTCTGACCTATAAGGATGATCCTGAATCAAAAAGTGATTCTGTGGTCAATATTGAATCCGAATATGGTCATGAAGAAGCCTATGAAGTCATTAATGCAGGTTTTGCAGATTATAAAAAGTATTTTGAACAGAAATAATTAAAAAAAATAACTTTAAATCAATATTTTCTCAATGAGAAAAATCAGCGCAGACATAGTCTATACCATAAGCGGAAGTCCAATAACAGAAGGTGTTGTTGTTCTTGATTCAAACGGCAAAATATTATCTGTAGGCAATCGCAGAGATTTCGATTCCACAGAACTTGAAATTTATCAGGGTGTTCTTGTGCCCGGCTTTGTGAATACACATTGCCATTTGGAGCTTTCACATATGAAAAGCAAGGTAAACACAGGTACAGGACTTATAGATTTCATCAAAGGTGTGGTTTCACAAAGAGCTGCTGAAGCTGAACTGATACAGGAAGCCATTGAAAATGCTGAAGCAGAAATGCTGGCCGGCGGCATTGTTGCAGTTGGTGATATTTCCAATGTCCCCGATACTTTTGTTCAAAAAAGCAAAGGTAATTTGCGCTACTATTCCTTTGTTGAATTTTTTGACTTTTTGCAAAATAAGAATGCTCAAGTTGAGTTTGATAAATATAAAGCCGTTTTTGATGCCTTGCCCCTGGCAAAAGGAAGCTTCAAAAGCTGTGTGCCGCATGCCCCTTATTCTGTTTCTGAAAAACTCTTTGCATTGATTAAAGAGGTAAATTCAGGAAACACTTCCACAATTTCCATCCACAATCAGGAAACTCCACCAGAGAACGAACTTTTCCTGAAAGGAAGTGGCGGATTTGTTGATTTCTACGGTCAGTTTGGCATCGACATGTCTACATTTAAACCAAATGGCAAGTCGGCCATTCATTATGCCATAGAGCATATGGACAATAACCATCGTACGCTTTTTGTGCACAACACTTTGACGACTGTTGATGATATCAGCTTTGCACAAAACTGGAATTCTGAAGTTTATTGGGCTACCTGTCCGAATGCAAATCTTTACATCGAGAATAACTTACCAAATTATAAGTCATTCCTCGATACGAATGCTAAAGTAACAATCGGAACTGACAGTCTGACCTCAAACTGGCAGTTGTCTATCCTTTCAGAAATGCAGGCCATTGCCCGTTTCCAATCATATGTACCTACAGAAACCATTCTTCGCTGGGCAACTCTGAATGGTGCTGAAGCACTAGGTTTTGATGCAGAACTTGGAAGTATTGAAGCCGGAAAAACACCGGGCATTAATTTGCTTTACAATACCAACGGATCTAATAACCTGTTGGGAGAGGATACAAGGGTAATACGTTTGGTGTAAGCATAGCTTAGCTTAAATTTGAAAATCATAAAATGCTTTTTGACAAATCATCAAGAAAAAACTATCCCGGAATTGTAAAATTTATAAATGTTATAAATTTTGCTTTCTTACATAAATAATCAAGCAGAATACTTATAAGATATAAAACGGAACTGTGTCAAATCAAAATATGATTTTTTTGAACAACTTACGCTTCCCTTTTTTGTTGAATAAGTTTATTGCGGATTAGCTATATTTACACTTCCAAATTCAAAATGGGGCTTAAGTCAGCACTATTTTTCAGATTTTTCCTGGCGAATATTTAAAATACAGCTTTCGAAATGGAAACACAGCCATATACAGCAAACAATAAAATCCGAATTGTTACAGCCGCTTCGCTGTTCGACGGACATGATGCTGCCATTAATATCATGCGCCGCATCATGCAGCGTTCAGGTGCCGAAATTATTCACCTGGGGCATAACCGTTCCGCTCAGGAAATAGTGGAAACTGCCATTCAGGAAGATGTTCAGGGCATTGCTATCACCTCCTATCAGGGTGGTCATAATGAATTTTTTAAATATATTTACGATCTGCTTAAGGAGCGTGGAGCAGGACATATCAAAATTTTCGGCGGCGGCGGCGGCACTATCCTGCCTACCGAGATCGAAGAACTGCATAGCTACGGAATCTCCCGAATCTATTCTCCCGACGATGGCCGTTCCATGGGCCTGCAGGGTATGATCAATGACCTGCTTTCGCAATGCGATTACCCGACCGGTCAAAATATCGGCCCTGAGTTAAAAACTTATTTAAATAAAGACAAATACAGCATAGCACGTCTTATCTCGGCTGCCGAGAATGAGCCTGAGGCCTCAGATGTCTGGCTTACCGAAGTTGAAAAACTGGCAGCTGCTTCAAAAGCACCGGTGCTAGGTATTACCGGTACCGGCGGTGCCGGAAAATCGAGTCTGGTGGATGAGCTGGTTCGCCGCTTCCTGATCGATTTCAAAGACAAAACAATTGCCGTTGTTTCAGTCGACCCTTCTAAGCGCAAAACAGGTGGTGCCCTGCTCGGCGACCGTATCCGCATGAATGCCATCAACAGCGGCCGTGTGTATATGCGCTCTTTGGCTACCAGACAGTCCAATCTTTCTGTTTCCAAATACATCGGCGATGCTGTGAGCATCCTCAAAGCCGCCGGATATGATTTTATCATCCTCGAAACCTCGGGTATCGGACAATCCGACACGGCAATTGCTGATCTTTCCGATGTTTCCCTCTACGTTATGACACCGGAATACGGTGCTGCTACACAGTTGGAAAAAATCGATATGCTCGATTTTGCCGACCTCATCGCACTCAATAAATTTGATAAACGCGGTGCGCTTGATGCCCTCCGCGACGTGCGCAAGCAGTACAAACGCAACCACAATCTCTGGGAAGAAGAGGATGAAAAATTGCCTGTTTTCGGCACTATCGCTTCTCAGTTCAACGATCCGGGCATGAACAGCCTTTACAAGGCCGTTATGGATAAAATTGTTACAAAAACAGGGGCCAATCTGCATTCTACCTTCGAAGTAAGCAACGAAATGAGTGAGAAAATCTATATCATTCCGCCTGCCCGTACCCGATACCTTTCTGAAATTACGGAGAATATCCGCCGCTATAATGACTATGTCGAAAGTCAGGCCAAATTGGCTTCTGAACTCGAAGCACTCAACACTTCAGCACAATTGCTCGATCAGCAGAAAAGTGCTGCAGCTCAGGAATTGAGAGACCTTTATGAAAAAAAATACGGATTTTTGGATGGTGAATTCCAACAGCTCCTCAAAGGCTGGGCCGCTAAAATCCAAAATTACAGAAATGAAGAGTTTGTTTACGAGGTACGCGGCAAGCAGATCCGTCTGAAAACGCACAGTGAGTCGCTTTCACATACACAGATTCCAAAAGTTGCAGTTCCCCGTTTCAGCAGCTGGAGCGAGATCATCCGCTGGTCAGGTCAGGAAAATTTCCCCGGAGAATTTCCTTATACTGCAGGGGTATTTCCTTTCAAACGCACGGGCGAAGATCCTACGCGTATGTTTGCAGGCGAGGGCAATCCGGAGCGCACCAACCGCCGTTTCCATTATGTTTCATTGGGGATGCCGGCACATCGTCTTTCCACCGCTTTCGATTCAGTAACCCTTTATGGAGAAGATCCCGACTACAGACCTGATATTTACGGAAAAATCGGCAATTCTGGTGTGAGTATCTGCTGTTTGGATGATGCCAAAAAACTCTATTCAGGCTTCGATCTCTGCGATCCGAAAACTTCGGTATCCATGACCATCAACGGTCCGGCAGCTACTATAGCAGCTTTCTTTATGAATGCAGCAACAGATCAGCAGTGTGAAAAATATATCATTGAAAATGGTTTGGAGCATTTGGTAGAAGCCAAACTCAAAGAAAAATACGATGATAAATGCTTAGTCCGTCCCAAATATTTGGGCGAATTGCCCGAAGGTAACGATGGTTTGGGCCTCATGCTGCTTGGCCTTACAGGCAATGAAGTTCTTCCTGCAGAGGTTTACACAGCACTGAAAATAAAAGCCTTAGCCTCTGTGCGCGGAACTGTGCAAGCCGACATTCTGAAAGAAGATCAGGCGCAGAACACCTGTATTTTCTCCACAGAATTCTCACTGCGCGTCATGGGCGATGTTCAGCAGTATTTTATTGACAATAAGGTACGCAATTTCTACTCCGTTTCCATTTCGGGTTATCATATTGCAGAAGCAGGTGCAAATCCTATTTCACAATTGGCTTTTACGCTTGCAAACGGATTCACCTTTGTAGAATATTACCTCTCGAGAGGTATGGATATTAATGATTTTGCACCCAATCTGTCCTTTTTCTTTTCCAATGGGGTTGACCCGGAATATGCTGTTATCGGCCGCGTAGCAAGACGCATCTGGGCCAAGGCTATGCGCGAGAAATATAATGCCAATGAGCGCTCGCAGATGCTGAAATACCATATTCAGACCTCGGGCCGTTCACTGCATGCACAGGAAATTGCTTTTAATGATATACGCACAACATTGCAGGCACTTTATGCCATTTATGATAACTGTAATTCACTGCATACCAATGCTTACGACGAGGCAATTACCACACCTACAGAAGAGTCGGTACGCCGTGCAATGGCCATTCAGTTGATTATTAATCACGAATTGGGCTTGTCGAAAAATGAAAATCCGCTGCAGGGCGCCTTTATCATAGAGGAACTTACAGAACTGGTGGAAGAGGCCGTTATGGCAGAATTTGACCGCATCACCGAGCGCGGCGGCGTTTTGGGTGCTATGGAAACCATGTATCAGCGCGGGAAAATTCAGGAAGAAAGTTTGTATTACGAAATGCAGAAACATACTGGCGAATTCCCAATTGTGGGTGTAAATATGTTCCTGTCCAAGGACGGTTCACCGACGATTATTCCTGCTGAAGTAATTCGAGCCACTACAGAAGAAAAAGAGGCGCAGATTATCACACTGCAGGGCCTGCACAAAGCCGCTGCCGATAAATCTGCAAAGGTGCTGAGTGATCTGCAATTGAAAGCAGTCCGCAACGAAAATCTTTTCGAGGGGCTGATGGAGGCGGTGAAATACTGTTCTTTGGGACAGATTACAAATGCCTTGTATGAAGTGGGAGGTCAGTACAGACGAAATATGTAATACTCAATTTGAAGATTTGTCCCGATTCTCGGGATGAAAATTTGAAGATAAGTGATAAAAGGCAGCCTTTCGGCTGCCTTTTATGTTTTTTTTAATGGAAAGTCTTGGATGCGATGGATTATATTTTTTGATTATATCTCCTGTGCCGCAGGTAATAACGATTGTTTTATTTTGAACATTCATGTATATTGAGATTGTCAAATCATCAGAAGTCAGATTATAGAACTCGTTGCAATCGGTTCGCTATGCGGAGCTCGGTTCTTAGAAGGCTGATGCCATCGATTTTTTTGTTTTCTCTGTCTCTCCGTGTGCATATAAGCTCTACGCCCTTTGCGTCAAATCTTGGCATTCATTACGGAAAATTTTAGATTATAGAGCTCGCTGCACGCTCGGTTCACTCATGGAACTTGGCATAGCTCGGTTCTCAGAAATCAGATTTGCTGCGTGGGTTCGGTTGTCAGATTTTACATACGTGTGCATATAAGATATTCAGATTGTCAGAAGATTTTCTTACTACCTTCAAACCCTTTGCGATAAATCTTGGCTTTCATTAAAAAGATCAGCGAACATGCTGTCCCTTTAGAATTTCAAACAAAAATGGAAGAAATACCAAACCTGAAAGCAGCTTTTGAGGCTCTGACACCCGGCAGACGAAGAGGATATTTGTTGTTTTTTACTGCAGCGAAACAGGTCAAAACCAGGGAGGCAAGAATTGAATAATCTATACAATTGATAATGGACGGTAAAGGATTAAACGAGGATAAAAACTACTAAACCTGTCTGTTCTTAATATGCAATATTCATGTTTAAGCTAAAAACTAATAAAGGTCATATTTGAACAATAAAAAAACGCTTAGCTTTACTCAGCCAAGAAAAACGATTTTCATTTTTAGAAACCTAATTTTATAAAGCCATAAACCGATTTACCAATGGAAAATACCCCCAATAGCGGCAAGTGCCCCTTTAGCGGTGCTGGCCTAAGCCACGGAACAAAGAATCAGGATTGGTGGCCAAATCAGCTGAAGCTGAATATTTTGCGCCAACATTCCTCCTTGTCCAACCCTATGGGCGATTTTGATTATACAGCAGCATTCAATAGTTTGGACTACCAAGCACTGAAAAATGACTTAATGGTCCTGATGACCGATTCTCAGGATTGGTGGCCTGCCGACTTTGGACATTACGGCCCCTTCTTTATCCGAATGGCCTGGCACAGTGCAGGCACCTACCGCACAGGAGATGGTCGCGGCGGTGCCGGCACAGGACAACAACGTTTTGCACCGCTGAACAGCTGGCCCGACAATGCCAATTTGGACAAGGCACGTCGACTCCTTTGGCCCATCAAACAAAAATATGGCCGTAAAATATCCTGGGCAGATTTGATGATCCTTACAGGAAATGTGGCTTTGGAATCTATGGGCTTCAAAACATTCGGATTTGCAGGTGGCCGAGAAGATGTTTGGGAACCCGAAGAGGATGTTTACTGGGGTGCCGAAAATAAATGGAAAGGCAATGACAAGCGTTATTCCGGCGAACAGGAATTGGAAAATCCCCTCGCAGCCGTACAAATGGGACTGATTTATGTAAATCCGGAAGGCCCTAACGGCAATCCGGATCCCATTGCTGCGGCTAAAGATATTCGGGAAACCTTTGCCCGTATGGCAATGGACGATGAAGAAACGGTAGCACTCATTGCAGGTGGACATACCTTTGGTAAAACCCATGGTGCCGGAGATGCAGCACTTGTTGGTCCCGAACCTGAAGCTGCTGCAATTGAATTGCAGGGGTTGGGTTGGAAAAGCAGCTTCGGCTCAGGAAAAGCCGGAGATGCTATCACAAGCGGCTTGGAAGTTACTTGGACAACAACACCAACCAAATGGAGCAATAATTATTTCTGGAATCTTTTCGGATATGATTGGGAATTGACCAAAAGTCCGGCAGGTGCTCATCAGTGGCAACCCAAACATGGAATGGGTGCCAATACAGTTCCTGATGCGCATGATGTGAACAAAAAACATGTACCTATGATGCTTACCACGGATTTGGCACTGCGTTTTGATCCGATTTATGAAAAAATATCGAGAAGATTCCACGAAAACCCTGATCAGTTTGCTGATGCTTTTGCCCGTGCCTGGTTTAAACTTACTCATCGCGATATGGGCCCAACAACCCGTTATCAGGGGCCTGAGGTTCCTACTGAAGAGCTAATTTGGCAGGACCCGATTCCGGCACTTGACCACAAACTGGTGGATGATAAAGATATTGCCGACCTGAAAGCTAAAATTTTGGCTTCGGGACTTACTATTGCTCAGCTTGTGTCAACTGCTTGGGCTTCGGCCTCCACTTTCCGCGGATCTGACAAACGTGGAGGAGCCAATGGCGCCCGCATCTGTCTCAGTCCGCAGAAATATTGGAAAGTGAACAATCCGGCACAGCTATCTAAGGTGCTTGACAGTCTGCAGGGTATTCAAAAAGCCTTCAATGCGGCACATACAGACGGCAAAAAGATTTCAATGGCCGACCTGATTGTATTGGCTGGTTGCGCAGCAGTAGAAAAGGCAGCAAAAAATGCAGGTCATTCCATCACCGTACCTTTCAGTGCCGGACGTATGGATACTACGCAGGAACAGACAGATGTAGCATCTTTCTCATTGCTTGAGCCTGTTGCTGATGGTTTCCGCAATTACCTGAAAGGAAAATACAGTATATCTACTGAAGAATTGCTCGTAGACAAAGCACAGCTGCTGACACTTACAGCTCCTGAAATGACTGTATTAATTGGTGGCATGCGTGTTTTGAACGCCAATTATGACCATTCAAAACATGGGGTTTTTACCAAGCATCCTGAACAGCTGAGCAATGACTTTTTTATCAATCTGCTTGACATGAGTACAGTGTGGAAACCGATTTCAAAATCAAAAGAAGAATTTGCAGGACATGAGCGCAACAGCGCTGATCTGAAATGGACAGCTACCCGTGCCGATCTGATCTTCGGTTCCAATTCTGAACTGAGAGCGATTGCAGAAGTCTATGCCTGTGCCGATTCAAAGGATAAATTTGTGCACGATTTTGTCGCTGCGTGGAACAAGGTGATGAATCTGGATAGATTTGATCTGGCTTAGCCGACAATTTTTATATTAATATATTTAAGGTGGTTTGGAAACAGGCCACCTTTATTTTTTAACCCAGAATCTAGCGATAATAAGAGTTTATAGAATTGAGTTGCTAACTTTTAAAGCGTTAGACTAGCTCAGCCTCAGCGAGGCGAAAAATTCCTTAGCCCGTGATAACGGGCGAGGAAAAGCTACAGCGTAGCGCAATGTTATATTTAATGTGCTAGATGCTAAATATTGCGCTTCTCCGAAGCTTGGAACAAAACGCACCTTCGGTGCTTTGAATATTACGCTTCTCCGAAGCTGGAAATGCTTTATCAAATTGCAGTTAGCTTAACATTTATACAAGTATATTTTTAATTTAGACGGAATCCGTCATTAAAGTTCTTAATGAATCCGAAGGCTCCACGAAGCGAACCCCGAAGGGCTCCACGTAGTGAATAGAATTTCTAATGACGGATTTGGGTTTATACTAAAGCCATTCCTTCGAAGTTCTGTACACCGTACCTTTAAAGAGTGCTACTAATTTCTCGTCCTGATTTGTTATACGAATAGTATAAATTGCTATTTTATTGCCCAGACTCTCTTCTGTAGCTGTAGCTATGATCTGATCACCTTTATTTACAGCTGCAAGATGTGAGATCGAAGTTTCAACAGAGAGGCTTTTTTGTCCGTGAGAATTGGAGGCGAAGGCCAGTGCAGAGTCTGCCAGTGAGTAAGTAATTCCCCCGTGAGCTATACCGAAACCCTGAGTCATTTCAGGGCGCACAGTCATTTTCAGGACTGCCTTTCCGGCATCCAAATCGATGATTTCGATACCCAGCCATTGACTGAAGGCGTCATTGTCAAACATTTTTTCTTTGGCAATTGCGTATGCTTTTTCTTTACTGTTCATGTTAGGAAGATAAAAGAGGAAAGATAAAAGATAAAAGATAAAAGATAAAAGAGTTTCAGAAATTTAACCGCAAAGTGAAGAAGTAGACGCAAAGTTCTCAAAGTAATCACAATTAGTATTTTTAAGCATCCAAGTGTTGTAAAGGAAAAAAGGCCAGCTAAAGGAAAGACTTTTGTATTCCGAAGCAAATGCCTTTGTGAGACGGTGACTTTAGCCAAAGAAGTCGAAAAAAAAACTTGAATAATTGGTCAGATGAAGAATGCTTTAGCCACCGATTCTATTCCGGAAATTTAACCGCAAAGTGAAGAAGTAGACGCGAAGTTCTCAAAGTAATCACAATTAGTATTTTTAAGCATCCAAGTGTTGTAAAGGAAAAAGGCCAGCTAAAGGAAAGACTTTTGTATTCCGAAGCAAATGCCTTTATAAGACGGTGACTTTAGCCAAAGAAGTCGAAAAAAAACTTGAATAATTGGTCAGATGAAGAATGCTTTAGCCACCGATTCTATTCCTGAAATTTAACCGCAAAGTGAAGAAGTAGACGCGAAGTTCTCAAAGTAATCACAATAAGTATTTTTAAGCATCCAAGAACCGAACGGAGTGAGCTCTAC
>CAINVS010000595.1 GCA_903854205.1 uncultured Bacteroidota bacterium
GTGTTGGGTGTAAGCTCTGAAACTATCAATAAATATGGTGCTGTAAGTCAGGAAACAGTACAGAAAATGGCTATTGGAGCCAAAAAACTCCTAAATGCCGATTACGTCATTGCAAGCTCGGGTATCGCAGGCCCCGACGGTGGCACTCCCGAAAAACCGGTGGGCACAATTTGGATTGCAATTGCACATCCTGATGGTGTTTTGACCCAAAAATTGATACTTGGAAATAACAGGAACCGAAATATTGAAATGACTTCCAATATTGCCATCAATACTCTCAGATTATTACTGCTAGGAAAATTATGTGATTAGAAATTGGCAAATTTCATTTTTTGGCTTAATTTTATGCTGAATCTTAAACATAACACTATGAGAAATTTTGTACTTAGTTTTTTTTGCTTCCTGTTTTTAACTGGAATTCAGGCACAGACTTATACTTTAGACTCTACTGTGCTGACATCTCGCGTTGTCATTGACAGTATTGATATTCCTTGGGAAATCTTTTGGGGCCCTGATGACCATATTTGGATGACAGAGCGCTTTGGAAGAGTAAGCAGACTCAATCCGACGACAGGTGTACAGACCGTAATTCTTAATCTTAGCGGTACGATTTATCAGCAGTCAGAATCGGGCCTTTTGGGAATGGCGCTTCATCCGGATTTTTTAAATCAGCCTTATGTTTATTTGGTCTATACCTATCTTAGCGGGACTGTAAAAGAGAAAATGGTTCGTTACTTTTATAACGGTACTTCACTTGTAAATCCTATCACATTTATTGATAATATAACTGGCAATACAACTCATGACGGTTCACGCCTTTATTTTTTACCTGACAGTACTTTGCTGATGACTACAGGTGATGCTCAAAGTCAGCCTCTCTCGCAAAATATCAATTCTTTAAACGGTAAAATTCTCCGATTTAATCTTGACGGAACAGTTCCTTCAGATAATCCAATTCCTTCCAGTTATGTTTATTCTTGGGGACACCGCAATGCACAGGGTCTTGCGATCGGACCAAACAATATTATCTACTGTTCCGAACATGGTCCGACCACTGATGATGAACTTCATATTATTCACAAAGCCCGCAATTACGGCTGGCCCACTGTTGCAGGTTTTTGCAATACAACCGGTGAAATTAATTTTTGTGCTGACTCAAATGTAGTAACACCTTTGGTAGCCTGGACACCAACAATTGCACCTTCGGATATTCTTTGGTATAATCACCCTTCCATTCCTGAGTTTGACAATAAGTTGCTGATGACCGTTTTAAAAGATAAAAAATTGATTGCCTTTGATTTTAACGCTGCAGGCGATACCGTTTTAAGCCAAACTCATTATCTGACAGGACAATTGAATCGCCTTCGCGATATTTGTGTGTCACCCGAAGGTAAAATTTACTTGGCTACCAATGGAGCAAGTTGGAGTAATTCAGCTCCTTTTACTCACTCTATTGTAGAGTTGTACAATGCTGCATATATTCCCAGCACTATCGTTTCAGCAGAAAAAGCCGAAGTGAAAATTTGGCCAAATCCAATTGGAAGCGGTCAAAATATGAATGTAAAATTACCATCAGGCCAAAGTGCCAATATTACAATTTATGATTTACAGGGCAAAGAAGTATTGAGAACTGATATTGTTTCAGAAGGAAATTTACACTTATCCTTACCTGCGGCTGTTTATGTATATAGAATCAGCTTGAACAACGGTAAAACTGAATCAGGTAAATTGATCGTAAGATAATTTTATCCAATCATATAAACGAGGCCGTCCATAAAGTCAGGGCGGCCTTTTTTATTCGCAGGCCTAATTGAGGCATAATGCGTTTAATCAAATCTCAGGCTTTAGAAATTACTTTTTGGACTAATCCATTTTTGGTAAACGTACTTATTTTTGTTTCGCAGTGCCTCGCTTCGTGCATCTCATTAGGCTAACAGCCTCGCTTCTAAACCAGCAACAAATTGAGGGTTTTGGGTTAAAATTTAACCGTAAAACAAAAAAGAATTGAATTAAGTCAAAAACAAAGTCAAAAAAAAAGTCATAAAAGAGCTGCCACTGTTTTTTAAGCAATAAAGTGGATCGAGAATAAAAAAAATATAAGCATAACTTATCTCATTCTAAGACGGTATCTGCATACCATCACATTAAAAAAATGAAAATCATATACCCAGTAATTATCATATTTTCAATATTTTTTATAGCTTGTAAAGGCACTAAAAAATCTAAACAAACGGAAAATAAAGTTGAAAAAACAGAGGAGATTATCCCTGTACAAAAGACCGTTGACGATTATTATAAAGAAATGCTTGTAGCAGGAGGTAAAGATCCCGGTTTTCTTATTATAGAGAAGGATTTTGATAATAACTTTATGAAAATTAAGGCCAATGAAGTACTTACAGAAGTATATATGTGGAAAATTGATGACAGTACTGTACTGATTGGCAGCCATAGTTTCAAAAAGAATTATGAATCGCTGCCCTCGTTTACAAAATTTGACGGCAAAACTCCGATTCCCTTAAAACTGGAAATTGTAGTAGAGAATAGTGCTGAAATGTTGAAACACATCAATATAGTTTATCCCAATAGCATGAGAAAAAAAGGTCATAAAAACTGCTGTGCCGTTTATGGTTATCTGCCCAAGTCTAAAGGAAGCAGCATTATACTTGTTGCGGAAAATGCTGATGCGCCAAATGATCTCAGAGACCGCTCTGCATCGAAAGAAAGAGTTGGAACCTTAGAATATACTAATAGTAAATTTACTTTTGTCAAACAATAATTGAGTATTGACATTATTCAAAATACTGTCCATTGGGCAGCTTTTTTATTTTCTGTTCATTCTTGGGTGAAAACTTCGGAGTGTTTCCCTCAGGAAATTCATATCGAGATGGGTGTAAATTTCTGTGGTGGTAATAGACTCATGACCAAGGAGTTGTTGTACGATTCTCAAATCGGCACCGCCTTCAATCAGGTGAGTGGCAAAGCTATGGCGAAAAGTATGCGGTGACACATTTTTTTCAATCCCGGCAGCCTGTGCAGCTTCTTTTACAATTAGAAAAATCATATTACGTGTCAGCTGTTTGCCACGTCTGTTTAGGAAAACAATATCTTCAGAATTTTTATCAATATTCTCCAGTTGTTTTCGCTCGTCAAGGTAAAACAACAAAAACTTGATAGCCCCATCGCCTATAGGCACTAGTCTCTCCTTGTTGCCTTTGCCTAATACTCTTATAAAACCGATATCAATATATAGATTTGATATTCTTAGTCCTGTCAGTTCACTCACCCTTATCCCACAGGCATAAAGTACTTCAAGCATAGCCCTGTTGCGATGCCCCTCATTTTTTGATAGGTCAATTGCGCTCAAAAGCATTTCTATTTCATTATAGGAAAGCACCTCAGGCAGTTTCTTATCCAATTTAGGCGCTTCCAAAAGATCAGCAGGACTGACTTCCAAAATTCTTTCCATAACAATGAAAGAAAAAAATGACTTTATACTGGAGAGCATCCTCGCCTGAGAAGCTGTTGCGAGACCCAATTCATTAAGGTATTTCAGAAATTCCTGCAAATGCGTCAAATTCAGTCCTGATAAGGGGAAATCATAAGATTTTAATAAAAAAAACTCATCAAGTTTTTTTAAGTCATTCATATAGGCAAAGCGTGAAGCCTGTGCCAATCCTTTCTCTAACAGAAGAAAAGCATCATAGCTTTTCA
>CAINVS010000596.1 GCA_903854205.1 uncultured Bacteroidota bacterium
CTGTAATAATTACCTGTGTGTCTGGTTGTGATTTGCTTTCAAATTTTTAATAGATTCGTTCTATCAACAACGCAACAAGACACAGCCAATGGCTATTACAGTTGTGATTTGCTTTCAAATTTTTAATAGATTCGTTCTATCAACAACACTATTGAATTAAATAAAGAAGTTGCTGGTGTTGTGATTTGCTTTCAAATTTTTAATAGATTCGTTCTATCAACAACACGAATCTACGGAGTTCAATGCTGACAAGGCTTTCAGGGAAAATTACGATTGAAAAATCATTTCCTGAAAGCTTTTTTTTATTTCTAATCCCTGATTTTTTACATTAAAACATTTCAAGTTGCTGGGCTTGTGGGGGAGTGTTGGTTTGTTTTTTTCCATGAAAGATTTCCATCATCCCAAATTGCTTGTCGGTAATGGTGATGATTCCTATATGACCATTGGGTGGCAATATACGCTTCACCCTCTTGGTGTGTACTTCCGCATTTTCTTTGCTAGGACAATGTCTTATATACATGCTGAACTGAAACATGTTGAACCCGTCCGACATGATTTCTTTCCGGAAACGAGCATAGCGCTTCCGGTCGATTTTAGTTTCAGTTGGTAAATCGAACATGACCAATACCCACATGATTCGATAGGCATTTATGCGTTCAAAATAATTTCTCATTTATCGCAATACAGGGTAAACTATTTTTCTCAATTTCCCTTCAAAACATCCGGCCAAACTTGATGTTGTTTTACTCACTGCGGTAATTAACGGACTTTTTTTATCATCTATTTCAACCGTAATTGTCGGTATCGACAATAATATTTTTTTGATGTCGGGATTTAGAAAATAATAATCTGTTGATGAGCTCACTATATCCAAAACCAATTTATCTATATATGGACGATAAGGCTCCATGATGTCATCGGCAAGGCAGTAGGCATTGTACTGATTTCGATGAAATATGCCTAATGTTGGCATCAGTCCACTGCCCACAAGGGCTCTGGCTACCATTGCTCTTAAAATGGCGTAACCATAATTCAGTAAATTATTGGGTGGTTCGCCATCACGCTCTCTTTTGAATTCAAGTTTTTCATCAAATAAGCGACGCCAGTAATAAGCCGCTGCTTGCGCTTCATGGTTTTCCGAATCTCCGCTTTTTACTTTTTCAACAAGATTCATCAGGTATTTATGCTCCCGATTAGCAGACTTTAGCATGAGCGCCTGATTCATGATTTTTGCCGAAACCGTTTGCTGCCAGAGTTGTTTTTTCAATGGTTGTGAAGCTTCTGCTTGTGTTCTGAATTTCTGACTTTGCAAAGTATTGCCATCCAAATTGAGCATCATGCCAACAGGGTGGTGGGTGCTGTCGCAAGTAATCAATGCTACATTGTTTTCGAGTAATCTGGCCATCAAAACTTGTGTAATCGTAATTTGTTGATGGTCTAATATGAGGATGCCTATATCCTCAATCGGAATCGATTTTTCTTCCCGGCCTTCTTCATCTTTTGGAAATGAAATAATCATTTGCTCATTGGATGATTTAAGGTAGGCTGGATTGCCGAAATATAGTGTGCGTTTGATCAAATTATGTTTCCTAATTTATCAACTTTTATTTTAAGACAATCAATTTTAATAGACTGTGCGTTTTCTATTTTAAATTCTAATTTATTTAGCTGAGTAAATTCCGTTTTATCTATTATTGATTTCGCGACGTTAATTGGAATACCATAAAGTCTGTTTCCAGTAAAACTTACAATTTTGAATATATTATCAACTTTAATTTGGGCGATTTTTGTATTGTTTTTTTCATCTTCACTTGGCAGATAAACTAAATCATTAGGAGAAAGATGAAATAGTAATTTATGTCCTTTTTCACTAAGTTCAGCAACAGGAGAAAGCCCCTGTTTTTTTCTTTCAATTACTTCATTCAAGGGAATTGTTTCAAAGCTTCTTTTTCCATTTTCATCTTGATAGATAGCAAAAAATAGATTCGTGCCTTTAGCGGCTTCCACAAATTTCGACTTTTTATTTCCAGAATTTCCAAGTGGAAATTTACTGCCTAGTTCATATACCCTAACTTTATTAATTGGCTGATGGTATCTGCCATCATTAAAATCTGAAATATTTTTATTCATATCATCAATGCCTTCGGGTGTGAATGCGATTTCAGGATCATTGTTTTTACTTGCCAAATAGTTTTTTAAAATTTTTTGAATACCTGTATCAGTAATATAATCAATTGACTTTACATCAAAAGATGCATCTAGATTTTTTCGAGTAGCGGTAATGATTTTTCCATTAGGTACTTTTACCCATGGTAAATCAACTTTTCCGGAAACGGTGTCTTTGTGTAATTGTTTTCTGATTGCCCAGTTTGTTCCAACTTGCTTTACTTTTTCTTTTTTTGAAACATTTTCTTCATGATTCCACTTTTCATATTTATTTACTGTTTTATTAATAACACGAATGTTCTGTTTGAAGCTTACAATAATATTTTCTATAGCGTTTTTTGCATCATGTGTGAAATTATCCCAAGGTTTTAAAAAATCTTTTGGAATGCCTCTTGTGACTTTTTCTCCGGTTTGAGGATGAATGTATTGTACCCTTTCTTGTTTTCTTAATTTTCTGTTCAAATCATATCTTTTTTCTGATTTCGCATACTGATTGTTGAGTAAATTAATATGGTCACGGGTTGCGCAAGCGATTACTAAAGCATCCATTGCATGATGTCGATGATCTATTCTCTTTTTTGAGAATCCTTTTGCATCTTTATGTGGAACAGTAGGTAAGAATTTATTTAATTTATCATTCCATGTTGTATAATCTTCAGTATTAGTGAGTTTGTTTAATCTTTCAAACCTTGGCAATATCAATTGATTCCAAACGTCGTTTAATCCCCAGTCTTGCTTCAATTCAGTAGTTATTTTTCCATTGCCAGGTATTACATTTTTCGAATTGACTCCGTCATCATTTTGTTCTGCGCGCACAAGATTTGACAAAATGCCAGATATATATTTACTGATGTATCTGGTATCATTCAATTGACGTTCAATCATTTTTTCAGGTACGTCTTCAAGTAATAAATTATTTCTTTTGTTTCTGTTTTTTGAATAGTGTTTTTTCACAAAGTCCAAGTAATCATCAACTTCAAAAATCTTTACATTTTTACCCATACCACATTGCACAATTTGGCCGTGACATTTTTTAATGAATGCAAGTCCGATTGAATTGTCTTTTAGCTTATTGACAGCAGCTTCGCAAATGACTTTATTATTGAAGCTATTATCAAAGTAAATACTCTGTGGTATAATATGCTCAATTTCGTACTCTGTGGTAAATAATTTGTTCAGCGGAATGATTGCTCCGGTATATGGTGACCTGTATTTTTGCTCTAGCCAAAGCTTATATCTTCTTAATTCGTTTTGTGTAGGCTCTGCTGTTTTACTGATTTTTAAAATATCATCATCTATTTCGATATCAGAAATTAAAA
>CAINVS010000597.1 GCA_903854205.1 uncultured Bacteroidota bacterium
AAAAAGCAGGAAAAAAAGAAGGGAAAAAAGAAGGGAAACTCGAAGGGAAACTCGAAGGTAAACTCGAAGGAGAAAAATCAAAACGGGAACAAATGATTTTGGCGCTCCTGAAAAAAGGAAAGTTAAGCCATGAAGATATTGCAGAAGCTGCAGAAGTGAGCATCGAATATGTCGAAGAATTAGCAAATAAATTGAAGAAATAATAAAACCATACTTTATATGGCATTTGATCTTGAATTTAAAATAGAGGACTCTTTCATTTATAAGAAAGGAAAAAAAGAAGGGAAACTCGAAGGAAAAAAAGCAGGAAAAAAAGAAGGGAAAAAAGAAGGGAAACTCGAAGGGAAACTCGAAGGAGAAAAATCAAAACGGGATCAAATGATTTTGGCGCTCCTGAAAAAAGGAAAGTTTAGCCATGAAGATATTGCAGAAGCTGCAGAAATGATCATCGAATATGTCGAAGAATTAGCAAATAAATTGAAGAAATAATAAAATTAGAGAAGTAAGCCTCTGATTTTTTAATAACTGTATGCCCTTGGCTTTTCGCAATCGGCATGTTTATTTTTAGTGATTGGCTAAAGCTATCAGCATAACCGAAAAAAGCGCCTTCTTTTTGGAGAGTCTCGTCACTAGTGACGAGAGGGGATGAGTTAGAATGAAAGGTTGGGCTTAACTCACTCTCTTGAAAAAGAGGCATAAAAAAGGTATTGACTCACCCCAAACCCCTCTCTTTGCAACGAGCGGAGCTCATCTGAAAAGAGGGGCTTTTGAGACTCCTGCGGAGTTTCGGCAAAGCCGAAAAAAAGGGATGTGTCAGACAAAAGGTTGAAAAATACAATATGAAAGAAAAACTGAGTATAACGGAACTGTCAAGGCAGCTGAGGCGAAACTTTACAGAATCAGAAAATTTACTTTGGCAAGAACTTAGAAATCGAAAGTTGGGTGGGTATAAATTCAACAGGCAGTTTCCAATTATTTATAATGAAGCCTACAGTAAGAAAGATTTTTTTATACTTGACTTCTATTGTGCTGAAAAGAAAATAGCAATTGAACTGGATGGCTCTGTTCATGACAATCAACCTGAATATGATAGGGATAGAGATTTGATACTTTTGGATTTAGAAATTAGAGTAGTCAGATATAAAAATGAAGAAGTGAAGGAAATAGAAATTTTATTGGGAAAAATACTTGAAGTATTGATGCGCAAGCTGTATTGACTTACCCCAAACAGTTCTCTTTGCACGAGCGGAGCTGATCTTAAAAGCTTTTGAGACTTCTACGAAGTCTTCGGCAAAGCCGAAAAAAGCCCCTTCTTTTTGGAGAGAAGGGGTTGGGGATGAGTTAGAATGATCCGGGTTTATCACAAACTCAAATCAAATTTTCACCATAGTAGCGCCAAAGCCATATTTGCGGATATATTCATTTTTAAATTCTTTGATCTGATCTTCTTTTCTAAGATACCGCAGATGCTCCTCCACTGCTTTTTGCAGGACCCCCCCGCCAAGTCCGTGAATGACATAAACCTCTTTTACGCCCAATTCGATTGCCTGCTGCATATATTTTTCCAGGGCCAGTTTCTGCAATTCGAAGATTTCACCCGCATTCAGATCCTTATAATTAGGAATGAGTTTTTCAGCATGCAGGTCGAGTTCATTATTGAAATGCGCCAATCGCTGTAAGTCGTTTTTATTGTAAAAACGCTGAGTAATCTCTTTTTTCGCCTGTTCCTTTATTTGACCCTGGGTATATTTCTGCAGATCCTCTTTGGCAGTTTCCTGTTGTATTTTTGCAATACGGTTGCTGTTGAAAAGTAACTGACATCGGCATTCTATGCCCAGAATTGGTACTGCTGCTGTCATGCTCACCCATTTTTTGTATTTGAGTTTTAACTGTTCCTTCAGGTGCATGCCCGGACAACTAAAATCGATAACAGGGGAGTCATTGAGCTGTTCGTAATTAAATTCTCCGATTGGGAAATAGGCATGCGGTGCAATGGTATGCTTCAGGTGCTGATCTACTTTCAGATTCAGCGAAAGTGTAAACTCAAAACGTAGCGAGTACATGCTGTCATTGACCAGATAAATGATATAGGATTCGGGAGCCTGTTCGGCAAAGGCCAGCCAAACACCGCTGTCGGTGGGGGCTATTTCTTTGAAAATGGGGCTGTAGTGCTGTTCCGCTTCCTCCTCATATTTGTACACAGGAATTTCTTGCTTAGTTCCGCTTTGTTTTTTCTGTGGCAAGCCCTGTTGCAGACTTTCTCTTTTGCGTTTTTCCAACTCCCCACTGGAATAAAACATTTCCTCGGTGGAGAGCTGTTTCAATTTCTGTACACCCTGGTTTTTTACAATGGGAGATTTCTCAATACCTTTAAAATCTTTTTCCAGAACGATATCTTCCCTGAAAGCAATACTATCATCATTGTCCGCAATGAGTAAAACCTTGAAAGAACCGTCGAGATAATCTATGAGGATTTTGCCTTTGGAACCGGTATATTTGAATCGAATGAAATCGCCTACTTGCATAAAGTTGAAAGATAAAAGATTAAAGAAAATTAGTTACCGGTTACCATTAGCCGATTAATTAGGATCTAGGAACCGAAGGACCAGGAAGTGAACTAGAAAATTAGAGAACTGTAGCCAGAATCAAACAGTAGCAATGATCAATGATCAAAACGTAGAAATCATCTCAGATCTCAAATCTCATGCCTTACATCTCAAATCTCACAACCAAAGCTCATTTCTGCTAAAATATAGAATATTACCGATTTTTTCTATATTTGGTTCTCATAGTTGTGATTTTTTTAGGATATGGAATTTAAATTTATCATTTATTGTGCAGATTAGAAACTTGCCCGCAATTTTATCGGATAGTGCTTGATGCAGAACCTTCTCGAAGTTTCGGTTTTAGCCGAAAAATAAGGATTGTAAATTTATACGAAATTTATTTTAACTGTATAATTTTGCACATGCTATGAGATCTAACTTACCTTTTTAAAATCAAAATATAACATGTCACTAAGCCTCAGAAAACTCAGACACAGCGATCTTGATGACTACTACATGATTGTAGGGGATAGCGAGGTCATGGCCTATATTACCGGCGAAGCCTATAGTTTTCAGGAAGCAGAAACGGAGTTGCAGCGATTTGTTGATCGTTTTGGCAAACATCCTGTGTTGGGAGTTTGGGTGGCAGAGCGGAATGAAGACAAAGCATTTGTAGGGATAGGAGGGCTTATACAGGTTGCAGAAGGCAGCGTTGACCTTGGTTACAGAGTTTTAAAAGAATATTGGGGCAGTGGTTATGGATTTGAGATTGCCAAACTGCTCATTGAAAAAGCAAAATCCGGTAAAATGGATTATCTGGTCGCAGAGGTGGAATTGGAAAATGAAGCATCTCTGAATATTTTAGAAAAACTGGGATTCGAGGAAGTGGAAATCAAACGGAATGAAATGGGAAATGAGGTGGTTTTTTTTAAACTTTTCATATGATATACATGATATATATCTTGTTTACTCTAATATTTTGCTTTTTGTTTTTGGCTTTAGCCTAAACTTTTTATATTTGGGCTTGTTCTTTTTTATATCTAATCTAAATTATATCACATTTAGTCTGTTTCGGCTGAAACGATTTTTTTCGGTTTGAGTCGTTACCTTCTACAAAAACTAATAATATTATGGCTTTTGAACTGCCTAAACTTCAGTACGATTTCAATGCTTTGGAGCCGCATATCGATGCCCGCACTATGGAAATTCATCACGGGAAACACCATCAGGCTTATACCACCAACCTCAACAATGCAATTGCCGGTACAGAGTTGGAAGGTAAAACCATCGAAGAAATCCTGAAAAATATCTCCAACGCCCCAATGGTTGTTCGCAACAATGGCGGTGGTTTCTGGAACCACAATATGTTTTGGGAAATCATGTCTCCAAACGGAGGTGCTGAACCTGCAGGTGAATTGTTGGAAGCAATTACCCGCGATTTCGGTACTTTTGCAGCTTTCCGCGAAAAATTCACAGCCGCTGCGACTACCCGTTTCGGATCAGGCTGGGCTTGGCTTTGCGTTCACCCGGGCGGTAAATTGGAAGTTTGTTCTACTCCTAATCAGGATAATCCGTTAATGGATGTTGATTCCCGCGGTTGCGGAGCAGCGCCGATTCTTTGTTTGGATGTTTGGGAACATGCTTATTATCTGAATTATCAGAACCGTCGCCCTGACTACATCAATGCTTTTTACAATGTTGTGAATTGGGCAGAAGTGGCCAAGCGTTATGCTAAAAGCAAATAAGAAATTATAAGATATTGTTTCCTTTCTAATGATAAAAAGCCCTGCAAAGCGGGGCTTTTGTTATTATAACGTAATTATATATTTAACCCCAAGTCACAGCTAACGATACTCCTGACATTATTTTTCCAATCATGCCCAATTTTCTCTGACCTCCGAGCGCTTCAAAAGCGCTCTCCTGCGGAGTAGTTTATTTTACCTATTGCTTCTGTAAATTTTTTCTGTGAATAATTTTCTTTACTCATCATCTCAATTGTGTATCTTTGCTCGTAGGTTAGTTGGCTCATATTTCGCGACTTTTGGTCGAGAAGCAAGCAAGAGGAATTTTACCGGTAAAGCAAAATGTGGGGGCGCTTAGGGGTAGTTATTTTTTTTACTTCCCGTTTTTCTGTTAAATTTCTTATCAATTGGTATTTCCAACTTAAAGTTGCATTTATTACTTGAATCTAAGATCAATAAAAGTGGGCTTAGAAACTTTTGTCTTTTGAAAAGTAATTAGAAAAATGGCCTGATAGCGCAGTCATTTGCCAAAAAAATGATAATATTGCAGGCTGACAAATCAATACATTATCATACCAACACATTAATACCATGAAATTATTAGCCGGAAAAGTAGCTTTGATCACAGGCGGTTCACGCGGAATCGGAGCATCTATCGTGAAAAAATTTGCAGAACAGGGTGCACATGTTGCCTTTACCTATCGCAGTAACGAAGAGAGCGCAAATATTGTGGCAGCCGAAGCTGCAGCGCTCTGTGAAGGTGTTCGTGTCATCGGTTATAAATCTGACGCAGCTTCTTTTGATCAGACCAAGGAACTGATTGAAAATGTTATGAAAGAATTCGGACAGATTGATGTATTGGTAAACAATGCAGGTATTACCCGCGATAATCTCCTCATGCGTATGACAGAAGAGCAGTGGGATGATGTTATTGAAACCAACCTGAAATCGCTGTTTAATTTTACCAAAAATATTATGCGCCCGATGCTGAAAGCGAAAAGCGGCAGTATTATCAATATCACTTCTATTGTTGGCGTAAGCGGCAATGCAGGTCAGTCTAACTATTCTGCATCAAAAGCAGGTATTATCGGTTTTACCAAATCGATGGCCTACGAAGTAGGTTCCCGCAATATCCGTTGCAATGCCGTTGCTCCCGGTTTTATCGATACGGAAATGACTCATGCGCTGGATGAAAAACTGAAAGAAACAATGGTAAACAATACAGCTCTTCAGCGTTTCGGTCAGGCCGAGGAAATTGCCAACGCCTGTCTTTTTCTGGCTTCCGATCTATCGAGTTATATCACCGCTGAGGTGCTGATGGTGACGGGGGGAATGCGATAATTGATTTGAGGATTTGAAAATTTGAGGATTTGAAAATGCTGGACGAGAGTATTACTTTGAGTACCGAAGTGATTTTCGCGCAGCGAATCAACCGAACATTCGCACATCCTCACAACTTGTTTGGTCACTTGAGACAAGATCAACTCAAGCTCCACATTTAAATTAGATTTATGAAAATTTTCATCCTGCTCGAACCTCCATTCAGTACTATCAGTCTAGAATTGGAGGATGCTGCCGATGCCAGAAAATACTGCTATTTCTCTCTCAGCGATGTCTATATGTCAGAAGCGGGTGGAGAATCTGATATTGCCAAACGGCTGAAGGAAGCAAAGGCCGAAGGGCAGGAGCTGTTGCCGCATTTTGCCTATAGGCTGGTGTTGGAGAAATACCTGCAGAAACCGCCAAAAAACAATCCCAACGGTTTTGTTTTGGATCCCGACTGTTTCAGTACAGCAGAAGAGCTCGAAATTTTGTTGGATGTTCTTGAAAAGTCAGGTCAGAAAGTTGATACTGTGATTGACATTCAGACCTCTCCCGAGGAATGTGCCGATTATATTGCCGATTATCAGGTTGATGAAGCCGAAGGGCTTCAGGAAATAGCCGAGTATTTTGAAGTGCTTTATCCGGAAGTTCAGAAAATACTGCTGAGAAAAGGCATAAAAACTGAAATCTTCAGTGCAGATGATGATCCGAGAGTGACAAATAAAAAATTTACTGAACTGCTTTGATTGATTATAAATCAATATAAATGAATTCTCAAAATAGTTCTCATTTTTCGTAGTATGCTTAAATTTATTACATCATGCATGTTGCGATTCTCCGAAGCTCAAACCCTTTCGCACCTTTGGTGCTAAAGATGTTGCGCCTCTCTGAGGCTGATACCTGAATCTGCATCCCGATCAGTTGGGATAAATTCGCACATCAATAGGTTTCGCTTCTGGAGGTTTTTAAACCTACCGACTTTAGCTTCGGAGAAGCGCAACATTTTAGCCAATAAAAAGAATGGATTAAAATGTGATTTTTAAAAATGCCAACCCGCTGGTTTACAAATATTCCAGCTCATAGGAGCGATATCTTTGTAGAAAAACATTCACAGTAGGTATAAAAGCACCTGTATCTTAACAACTCCAAAGCCCTATCGTGATATCTTTGTAGCGCCATAAGGTGCGAGAAGAAAAGAGCTCAGTAGGAGCGGCATCGATTAAGACATTTTCATTTTAAAAAATAGCTTTTAGCCTGATTTTCAATACTCCCCAAATTCCTCTTCTTCCAACATGACCCGGTTTGATAAAGGTCCAGTCTTGAAAATCTCGGGAATATCACCAATAATATTCCAGCCCAGTCTCAATTCCTGCAAATTGGGAAGACTGTTCATTAAAAGTTCCAAATTTGCCCATTCCAAAGCAGTTTCCAGCCTGATATTATTTCTTGATAGTTCCACCATCACCAATGAATCCATTTCAAAAAGCGGTTCCGGAATCTCCGTAAAACTGTTTATGGAAAGATCAAGAAAACGTAGTTTGTCCAAATTTGCAAAATTGTCCGGAAGGAATTTCAATCCGGTATTCTGAATCATCAGTACTTTTAATTCCTTTAAACCTGTTATTGTTTCAGGTATTGCATTCAGTTCATTACTACTCATGTCGAGTCTTTTAAGCTTCATACCTGAAATCTGCTCTGGAAATTTACAAAACTTATTTGAAGAAAGATAAAGTTCTTCCAGGTTTTGAAGCAAAGAAATCGATTCAGGTAATTCGGATAAATGGTTTTCAGGTAATGAAAGAATATTAAGCATGCTGTTTTCCTCTGTTATTTCAGGTAATTCATATAGTGATATTTTCCCGATAAACAGATTTTTTAAAGCAGGATATTTCCAGATAGTAGTGGGTAATCGGCCAATTGGATTATTATAAAGAGAAATTGTATTTAAAGATGTTAATTTAGTTAAGTCATCAGGCAATTCTTTTATTAGGTTATCATCTGCATAAAGCACCTTTATCCAGGTCATTTGAGTTAAGCCTTCGGGAAAGCATTTTATTGATTTATTGTCTATGTTTACATAATTGGAATTGACCATCTTATGCAGAAAAACTGCATTTTCATGAAATGGAATATTTTTTAATTTTGAAAGCCGACGATAAGGGCTGAATACCTGCTGTAAGATATTCAGTTCTTTAGCCATAATGAGCGCCAGTTCAATATTGCTGAGTTCTGCTGTATTAATAAGCACAATTAATTTATCAACTTCTGTCGTCATAATTTATAAATTAACCTTACTTTTTTTGGAAGATTTTCAAAAAAATTAAGGCTGCAATATTAACAAAAAAAGCAGCGAAAACCGCTGCTTTTTTATCTTAACTCTAAACCTGATGTCTTTTATCTTAAATTACAGGA